>JBDLIU010000099.1:0-14551 GCA_039714715.1 Bacteroidota bacterium | reverse complement strand
ATTCCGTTCTCTGGTGGCAAGGTCTATGAGGCCTAACAGTGAAGCAAGCGGTGCCCGAAGGTCATGCGAAGCACTATATACAAACCGGTCGAGTTCAGAATTGAGTTTAGTAAGTTGAATATTTTGTTCTTTAAGCTTTTCTTCTGTTTCTTTTATCTTACTGATATCAAGATTAATAGTAATTACCTCGGTGATCTTGTCCTTAATTTTAACAGGTGAAACTATATTGTAGAAAGTAAAGGGTTTGCCATGTATTTCTAATTGGGCTTCTCCTTTTATCACTTCACCTTTTAATGCTCGCTTATAAATATCTTTCCAATTCTTCTGACTCTTTACATCAATATCAGAATAATCAATAGGCTTACCTTCAATATTCCCCCAGATTTGTTTACTGATATCACTCTGTATAACCAGATTAAGGTTGGAATCTCTTACTGAGAAGTCAACAGGGATCTCTCTCAACATAGTTTCCAGAAGGGCATCTCGCTCGAGCAGGTTCTGCTCGAACTGATCTCTTTCTATGGCAGAGCCAACCCATTGCGCTAGCATCTGTATAAAGTCAAGGTCTATTGTGCGATAATTGTGCGTTGGTTTTCTGGATAAAAACACTAACGTTCCGTATCGTTTGCCCCTAACCCAGTATGGAGCACCAATAAACGACTCCATTTTAAATTTTTTGTATGCCGGGATGTTACGATGGTCTGACTTACCTACTTCATTAATAGCAACTAACCGATCTTTCTTTGCTGTCAGGGTGCAATAGGTATCAGCCAAACTATGTGGTTCATTAATTTTAAACCCAATATCAAGTCCATATTTATCTAGCAGGTAATATGTATCTGTTTCGATTTTGTTAATCAGACCAATTTCAAATCCCAGTGATTTAGTAGCCAGTTCGAGCAGGTTACTAACCTGTTCCTTTAAAGAAATTTCAGGTGTTGAGATGAATTTATACATCTCTTCCATCCTTTTGTTTTGGATTTCAGTGTTTTGTGCTAATTGCATCTTATCAGATACATCACGAACAATGGCCTGAATATAAAGATCGTTTCCAACATAAAGGGCGTTAAGACTTACTTCTGCGTCAAATGGAGTACCAGTCTTTTTTGTATGAACCCAGTAAAACTGTTGAGGCTTACCTTTAAGAGCTTTTTCAATTTTTGCCAGTGCTTTATCCATGGAAAGTTTTCCATCAGGCTGGGTCCTGGGCGAAAACTCATAAGGGGGATGTCCAACAATCTCATTTCTTTCACACTCAAACATATCGAGTGTTTTCTCATTACAATCTATGAAAATATCCTTGTTCAGGATAAAAATAGCATCATTGGCAGTTGAAAAAAGCATTCTGTACTTCTCTTCATTTGCTTTTAATTCTGTTTCTGCTTTTTTAAGATTAGTAATATCTAAGGCTGCCCCTGCAATGCCATCAATTTCATTGCTTTCGTTTACAATGGTTGACTTGGTCATTAAATACTGCTTTAACTCACCGGATTTTTTTAAGCGTTCTGTTTCATACATAATTTTACCGGGAGTCGATAATAATGACTGGTCATTTTCGGCCTTATCAGATGTTGGTTTGGTTTTAATACTTGATTGCCCAATTATTTCTTCCTCGCTAAGCTGGGTTTCTTCGATAAATGCCTGGTTTATTCCCTCATATCTCCCCGATTTATCCTTAAAGAATATTGGATGAGGGATGGCATCAATAACACTTCTAAGTTTAACATCTTTGGCCCGAAGTGATTTTTGGGTTTCGTACCATTCTATTTCAGAACCGATGCGAGAAGCAAAAATGCTGAGTATATATGATAAGGCAGAGTTATCGCTCATTGGTTTAGTGTCCATGACAGACAGAACACCAAAGGGCTTCCCATTGGTGTAATAGATAGGGGTGCCCAGGTAACTTTCTATTCCCGCCTCGTTAAATAATGACTGATCGGGGTAATGGCTCAGCAAATTGCAAAGAATCTTTTGTTGAGAGGTTCCATATACATTCTTACATGGAGTTGTAGTAATATCGTATTCAAAAGGTGGTCTGTGATGATCTTTATCCCAAAAGGCAATGGCTTTAGCTTTTTTGCTTGAATTGGTAACCTTACTTATACATACAAAATCCACTTTAAGTGTTTCAGCAATATTTTCAGTAACAGAGATAAGGAAATCCTTCCCTACGTCTTTCTTCGAGCCTTCCATGATCTTGTACAACATATCTTCCCATGTACCAGCAATTAGTTTCCTGCCTGTCACCAAATAATAGTCATTTGAGTTTGTTTCAGTATTTTCAACTCGATCTACTTTTAACTCAAAAAGTTCTTTAGAACCATTAGCATTCAGTTCAATCGTATGGTATTGGTTTGATATTTCTATTAGTTGTTTGAATCCAATTGATTCCGGATTGAGCGCACTGTAAACCTTGTCCCAATGTTTGCCTTCAATTGATGACTTATTTTTTTTACCAACCAGGCTGACTGCTAATGAATTTACTTTTAGTATGATGCCCTCTTCATTTACCAGGGCCATTATCCATCCTGTCAGTGATTTGAAAATGAGATCGATATCAAATTTTATTGCGCTCATCAAACAAATTGCTCGTTCTCTAATTTACTAAATTATTGCCTAATTGGAATAATTCACAGGACATCCTTAAAACTATTCTTAATTATGATTGAAATAAAATAATGTAATCGAATTGATTTAGTCAGGTATCTTGAATGAATCTGCGTCAAGGTGAGATGGGAATTTAGCCCGATAAGTATTGAGATCTTCAAGGTTGAGGGAAATTGTGCTTACAAACTCTATATTCTCTGAAAAATAGAGCTGTTCTCCCTTTGGTCCATAAATACCGGAGTGGCCATTATATTCTATCCCCTTCTCATCTTTGCCAACCCGGTTCAAACCAATTGTATAGGCAGAGTTCTCAACGGCTCTTGCCTTTAACAGTGTATCCCAGGCCGAGATCCTTGCCTGGGGCCAGTTTGCTACATAGATTAACAGATCATATGACAACCTGTTATCAATCAACTTGTTTCGCGACCAGACAGGGAATCGGAGGTCATAACATATCAAAGGCTTTATTCGCCAGCCTTTGAATGTGATCACAACCTCGCTTGTACCTTCATTGTAGTAGTTATGCTCATCGGCCATTCTAAACAGATGTCGTTTGTCATAGAATTTTGTTTTGCCATTTGGTTCTACCCATAGGAACCGATTAAAATATTTGCCGTTTTCTTCAATAATTATACTTCCGCAGACTACAGATTCTGTTCTGGCAGATTGCTCCTTCATCCAGAGATGTGAGCGACCCTCCATTTTTTCAGCCATTTCTTCTGATGCCATGGTAAATCCGGTGGTGAACATCTCAGGTAAAATGATTACATCAGAATTTTCTGTTGGTAAAATTGAGGTGAGCCGGGCAAGGTTATCCTCAACGTTATGCCATTCCGGGTTGGACTGAATCAGGGTTATTCTTAGATCTTGCATAATAGTTCTGCTGCCTTTTCCATTGTTTCTGTAGACTTGGCGAAGCAGAAACGCAGGTACTTAATGTCTTCACCATTTTTATAGAATACAGAAGAAGGTATGGTGGCAACCTTATATTCTTTGGTTACCCATTCAGCCATTTCAATATCATGAAGGTCAGAGATGTTCTCGTAGGAGTAAAGCTGGAAATATGTACCATGACAGGGAACCGGGGTGAATTTTGTTTGCGCCATATAGGATTCGAATTCATCTCTTTTTGCCTGGTAGAAGTCTCCCAGGTATGAATAATGATCTCCATCTTCCAGGTATTTGGCTATACCATACTGCATAGGAGTATTGGAGCAGAATACATTAAACTGGTGCATTTTTCTTAGCTCAACTGTCATTTCCGCAGGGGCCACCATATAACCGGTCTTCCAGCCGGTGGCATGGAAAGTTTTCCCAAAGGAAAAGATAGCAACTGTTCGGGCGCGTAAATCAGGGTAACTCAATGCTGAATTATGTTGCAGTCCATCGAAAATAATATGTTCATAGACTTCATCACTGATAAGGTAAAGGTTATTTTTCGTGACAATATTTTGCAATCGTTGCAGGTCTTCATGGCTGAGAACAGCACCTGAAGGATTGTGGGGCGTATTGGTAATAATAACTTTGGTGCGGTCGGTGATAGCGGCTTCTACCTCATCCCAATCGATTGAAAATGATGGTGGTTTTAACCTTAAATGAATCGGAACGCCCTGGTTAAGACGTACCACAGGATCATACGAATCGTAGGCAGGATCGAAAATGATGACCTCATCACCAGGATTTACCAGGGCAGTAATCGCTGCTGATAATGCCTGGGTGCCACCTGCCGTTATAGTGATTTCTGTTTCCGGGTCGGTGTTAATCTGATAGGTAGCATTTAGTTTTTTAGCAATGGCTTCCCTTAACATGGGTAAGCCGGGCATGGGGGAGTACTGGTTCATGCCTTTTTTCATCCCTTCATATACCAGTGCAATGATCTCTTCAGAAACAGGGAAGTCAGGGAAGCCTTGTGACAGGTTTATTGCGTTATGATCTGTAGCCATTTTTGACATTACAGCAAAAATGGTTGTTCCTACATCGGGTAGTTTTGAGTGCATGTTCAGATTGGTTAATCAACCAAATTTAGGTAATCTATTTGAACTTGACTTATATTTATTCCAGTTGTAAAATTGGCATTCAATGTTTCTGTTCATGTGAATTAATAAATTATATAATTAATTATATATTTAATTCTATAATAAATTATATAATTTTTGTTGATATGTAGATTCAAGAAACTAGTGCGACACTAAAAATAATTTATTTAGCGAGCGGAGCTTTTATTCGATAATGTGGCTTAACCTTTCCCTTGCTAATATTCTGAAGTTTACCTTTCAGAAGCTTCTTTTTGAATGAGCTTAAATGATCGGTGAATAGTACTCCTTCTATATGGTCATATTCATGTTGAATGATCCTGGCCTTCATTCCTGAATAGGTTTCTTCTTTTTCTTCCCAGTTTTCATCCACATATTTTATGGTGAGTTCCTCCTGCCTGAATACATCCTCCCTGATTTCCGGGATACTCAAACATCCTTCTTCAAACGGCCATTCTTCACCTTTTTCCTCAATGATTACCGGATTAATGAAAATCTGCTTGAAATCAGACACTTCTTCATCTTCCATTTTGGTGGCATCGATAACAAACATTCTAATGCTTTTGCCAATCTGGGGGGCAGCCAAACCCACGCCATCTGCCTGTTCCATGGTTTCGTGCATGTCGGCAGCCAATTGATTCACATCAATCTCACCTTTTTCAATATCCCTGGCTCTTTTCTTTAGTACAGGGTTACCATAAACAACAATTGGGTATATCATTTTCTATAAGATCTTGCTTCCATAAACGATTGAAGAATTATGGCAGCACTAATTTTATCAATATTTCCTTTTTTTCTACGGTCGCTTTTTTTGCTTCCACCTCTGATCATTGTATCCAATGCTAGCTTAGAAGTGAATCTTTCATCATGCAAATGTATAGGATATGATGCAAATTTGCTTTTAAGCTGCTTTACAAATTGATTAACGGCACCCGTAGAATGACTGTCTTTATCAAAGAGGTCTTTCGGCATCCCAACTACAAAAGCCTCAACTTTTTCTTCAGCAAGATATTTTTCCAGGAAGCCAAAAATTTCATGTGTTCTTACAGTTTCAAAAGGATTAGCCACTATTTGTTCAGGGTCTGTGACAGCCAGTCCAATACGCTTTGTTCCAAAATCAAATGCCAGTAATCGAGCCATAATGTAATTATACATCACAAAAATATGTGTTTTATAATCCGTAAGGTTGTTCCGGAACATTAATTAATAATATTCGTTCAAGTTTTTATTACCTTCGTGACAATTTACAAAACATGGCAAAAATCAGCAATTCTTCCAGGCAAGTAGGTTTGCCCATATGGTTGGCAATAGCATTAGCAGTCGGAATTATTATTGGGGTATTTCTTATTAACCCCAGAACCGTTTCTAAGAATTCATCATCTGCGATTGCCAAATTCAGAGAAGTGCTCTCCAATATAGATCGAAGTTATGTGGATACAGTGAACTCAGATGAACTGGTTGATGTTGCCATTACCAATATGCTGGAAGAGCTGGATCCCCATACAGTTTATGTAACTGCAGATCAAATTGAGTTGGCCAATATGAGCCTGAAAGGAGGGTATGATGGTATTGGGGTGCAGTTTGATATTGTGAGAGATACTATTGTTGTAGTTAAACCAACACCAGATGGCCCGTCTGACAGGGCGGGTGTGCGTGCTGGAGATAAAATTGTAATGGTGGAGGGAGAAAATGTTGCGGGAATAGATATTAATACGAAAGGTGTAACTGACAGGTTATTGGGTAGACGAGGGACCGATGTTAAAATCTCGGTTATCCATTATGGAGAAAAAGAAATTGTAGAACTAACAATTACCAGAGGCAAAATTGGTCAGAATACCGTGGTTGCCAGTTACATGGTCAATCGGGATATCGGCTATATAAAGCTGGTCAGTTTTGGTTCGAGGAGCCATGATGAATTTAAGGAAGCCTTAGCAGATCTGAAGGAGCAGGGTATGAAGAAGCTCATCTTTGATTTGCAGGGTAATGGAGGTGGTTATATGCGAGCTGCAGAGGATATTGCCGATGAGCTTATCGGGGGAGATGCCATCTTAGTTTCTCAAAAAGGAAAGGTGGAACAATATAATAATGTTGTTCGGGCAAAGAATACAGGGCTATTCGAAGATGAGGCTATCATTGTGCTGATTGATGAATACAGTGCATCTGCTTCTGAAATCGTAGCAGGGGCCTTACAGGATAATGATCGTGCGTTGATTGTTGGGAGAAGATCATATGGGAAGGGCCTGGTGCAGATGCCTATAGATCTTGTTGATGGCTCTGAATTAAGGTTAACTATTGCACGCTATTACACCCCTTCCGGACGAAGTATCCAGAAACCTTATGTTAGAGGTCAGGGAATGGAGTATGCTTATGACTTGATTAACAGATACGAGCACGGTGAATTTTATCACGAAGATAGTATTCAATTTGATGATTCATTAAAATTTATCACACCCAAAGGTAGGGTCGTGTATGGGGGAGGCGGAATAATGCCAGATCATTTTGTACCCTACGATTCTACAATGAATTCAAATTATTTCAATAGCCTGATTAACCAAAGGGCGATCAGAGAATTAACATTGATTTATTACCTGGATCATAAGCAAGAGTTGGAAAACTATACGCTTGAAAAATTCACTCAGGAATTTATGATTGGTAAAAATATAACCAATAACCTGGTAAGGATTGGAGCAGAATTAGGGTTGACTTATAATGAAGAACAGTTTATGGAATCGTATGACCATATGGTTGCCTATATAAAGGCTGAGATCGCCAGGAGTGTCTGGGATGATCCCGGATTCTATCCTATCTATAATGAGGTTTCAAATACAAGCTACAAGAAAGCGTTGACATTGTTTGATGAAGCGCAGGCCCTGTTGGTAGGCAGTAATCAGTAATCAGTAATCGGTAATCAGTGAGTCAGTAATCGGTAATCAGTAATCAGTAATCAGTAATCAGTGAGGCAGTAATCGGTAATCAGTAATCAGTAATCAGTGAGGCAGTAATCAGCACTGGCTGAAAACACAAATAAAAATCAAAAATCAAATCCCAAATCTCAAAACTCAAATAAATAACAAAGCACAAAATACAAAACTTAAAAAACGGTAAACTTAGTGTCAACCTTATTTAGGGATGGGCAATGGTCATGGACAAACCATTAACCGATAACCATTAACTATTTAGTTACAATACTTACGTATGTAGTTTTTTGCCTTCGATTCTCCAATCTGAAAGGCTCGTTTGAAGTCATCGCAGGCATCGAAGGGACGTCCTTCCTGGACCAGGGCCATACCACGATACAGGAGTATTACGGATAACTGTTTGTTCAATGGATCACTGACATCAATTTTTGATTCTCTTTTTGCTATTTCGCCAATCAAAAGATCAATACCTTTTGAATAATCGTCATAGGCTCTAATGTAATTACCTAAATTATAGTTGGCATGGCCTCTAAATTCATAATAGCCAGCATTATTCGGATTTCGGATAATAGCAACACTATAACTGCCATAAGCTTGCCGGAAATCACCAATCATAAAATGAATATAACCTTTGAATGCAAGGAACTCATCCCTGGATTTATCCATAGCCACGGCCTTGTCGATATCGGCAATAGCCGCCAGGTTCTGCCCATCATTGTAGTAATAGTTACTTCTCAAATAATAGAGATAGGGGTTCTTACGGTCAACAGCAATAGCCTGACTTATGGTTTGGGCTGCCAGGTCGAACTCCGGATCATGAGAAACCGGGTTGTTAATTGAAGCGAGATACTCTGACTTTTGGACATAATAATTGATACTATCTGGTGCCAGCAGTATGGCCCTGTCGTAATCTTCGACAATATAAGTCCGATGATTTCGGAGCATGATATGAAGATTGGCTCTTTTAATATAGAGCGTTGGATCAGTCTGATTGGATTCAATCGCCTTATCGTAACTTAATAGCGCTCTCAGGTAATTTCCCTGGTTGTTCATAAGATCTCCCATAATTGTATTTGCCATAGGGTCCTTAGGAGAAATCCTCAAGGCGCTGTCCAGCTCGCGCTTTGCTAATGCTGTGCTGTCAGTTTTCATATACTCTTTGGCTGCGATGATATGGTTCATCATCACCTCCTGAGCATTAGCTTGTGAAAGCACTAATAATAGTGCTAATAATATGGTTAGAATCTTATTTTCCTTCACTTAAACATAATGATAGCAAAAGATGATAAATATTACGCTTAATGGAATCGATTTTATATCTTGGTATAGATTATTAAAACAAAAATACGGTGGAAATATTGGGCATTTTAGGAGGTTTTGTTGTGGGAGCAGTTGTGGCCTGGGTTATCTATAGGTCGTCCATGATGAAATCAATGGAGCTGTTAAACCAAAGGACTGAGGAACTTAACAGTGATTATGAGAAAAAAGAGCAGGAATTAAAGGAAAAACGAGACAAGACCTTTGAACTATCAAACAAGGTAACAGAACTTGAAACGGAAAATAAAAATCTGCAAGAGCAGCACGTGCAGAATGAAAAACTGTTGACAGAAAAGTTTGAAAACCTGGCTAATAGCATCCTCGACAAGAAATCTCAAAAATTTACTGACCAAAATGCCAGGAATCTGGGTATTCTATTGGATCCTTTACGCGAAAAAATAGAAAAATTTGAAGAAAAGGTAGAAAAATCAAGCAAAGAGAGTCTTGCCTGGAATTCAGCACTTAAAACCCAGATTGAAAGCCTAAAGGAACTTAATCAGCAGATAAATAAAGAAGCAGAAAATCTAACTAAAGCATTAAAGGGTGAAACAAAAACCCAGGGGAATTGGGGTGAATATATACTGGAAAGTATTTTGGAGAAATCCGGATTAGAAAAGGACAGGGAGTATTATGTGCAGGAATCATTTGTAACAGAAGATGGTAAAAGGTTCCAGCCGGATGTAATCGTTAAATTGCCTGAAGATAAACAGGTGATCATTGATGCTAAGGTTAGTCTTGTAGCATATGAAAGATTTGTAAACAGTGAAGATGAAGAGGAGCAAAAACAACAATTGTCATTGCATGTGCAGTCGGTAAGAAAACACATTAAGGACCTGGGCGATAAAGACTATCAGAAGCTGTTGAAGGCAGATAGCCTGGATTTTGTATTGATGTTCATACCTATTGAACCTGCTTTCAGTTTGGCTATTCAAAACGATCATGAAATATTTACAGATGCGTATAATAAGCAGATTGTTATTGTAAGCCCAAGTACACTTATAGCAACCCTCAGAACCATTGCAAGTATTTGGAAAAATGAATATCAAAGCAGACATTCTATTGAAATTGCCCGTCAGAGTGGTAACCTGTATGATAAATTTGTTGGATTTACCAATGACTTACTGAAAGTAGGGAAATCTATGGAATCTGCTAAAGATACATATGATGATGCCATGAATAAATTGGTTACCGGTAAAGGTAATTTGATTAAAAAGGTAGAAGATATCAAGAAGTTGGGGGTAAAGGCATCAAAAGCACTAGATCCAAGGTTGGTAGACCGTGCAGGTGATTACATTGAAGAAAACCTAATTGATAAAGAGGATGAGGATAACACCGGATCATAAAATCAAGAACCTTATTGTTGTAGGTGACAGGGTGCTGGTGAAGCCCAAAAAGCATGATGAACGAACCCAAAGCGGATTGTACCTGCCTCCGGGTGTTCGGGAGAAAGAAAAATTACAAAGTGGTTACGTGGTTAAGGTAGGACCTGGTTATCCGCTGCCATTACCGGCAGACGAGGACGAAGCATGGAAAGGCCGGGAAGAAACAGTGAAATATATCCCACTGCAGGCAGAGCCTGGCGACCTGGCTATTTTCTTGCAAAAGGGAGCAGTAGAGGTGATGTACGAGGAAGAAAAGTATTTTATTGTACCCCAGTCTTCTATATTAATGCTGGAGAGGGAGTCGGAGATATAACAACTGGTCGTAGGATATCCTACGACCAGTATGTGGATTTATTTTATCACACTCAACCCTACGGATAGCGTAAAGAACGAAACGGGAATTGTACCTTCACCTGCTTTGGTAGAATACCTGAATTTGGCAGCAATATTGGCTCCTCCTTCCGACAATCCAAATGGAATGAATGCTCCTATTTCGGGTTGAAATGCAAATCTCCATTTGTCCGTAACCAGAGATACCATTCCGATATCTGTTCTTTCCTCCACGTAACTTGTTCCAAGGCTTAAGCCAAAGTATGGACGAACACTTCCATTTTCTCCAAGGTAAAAATGACCATTTACCATTAAAGGCATAGTGTTCAGGTAACGATATTGTGTTCCCGAGATGTGACCAATAACATTATCAACATCTTCAATTGTTACCTGTGTTGGAGGAAGGTCTCTTTTTATTTCATTAAAGACTTCCCATGACCACGATCCTCCTACAGAGATATTATCTGTAATAAAAGACCTGCCATCAATTCCAAATCCTCTGAAACTGGTGTTGGCAATAAAATCTGCCTGTTCACCCACTGCAAATGATATGGGATAACTAAATGTCCAGATAGAACGCTGAGCAAATGAAGTTGAGCTAACGGCTAATGCTATTATAAATAATATTTTTTTCATCGTTCCGGTTGTTTAGTTTAAGTAAGTTGATTGACTAAATGCTTTTCTAATGCTACTGGTTACCCGTTGTGCATTAAACGATTCATCTTGTGAGATAAGCCCGCGCATTACAGCAAGCCATGAAGGGTCGTAATCAGCAGGAATCTCCCCACCAACTAACTGTCGGGTATCAAACATATCCAGGATAACCGATCCAACTTCAAATTTCTGATAACTTACCGTAGGAGGATATCCGCAATAGTAGCATCCGCCCGGGTAATAGCCGGGATACCAGCCACCCCACCAGCCGCCACCCCACCAGGGATAACCAGGGTAAATTGTACCAATCACTTTTTTCCTTAAGATAATGCTCGGGGCATAAACACTTTCAACATTAGGTTGTGGGTCCACACCAGGTACAACAACTGTAACGCTAGCATTACCCGGAGCTGGAACAGGTGTTGCCGTTTCACTTATGATGACAACATTTGCTTCTCCATATAAACTAACCAACTCATCCAGTGTGGTATTTAGGATATCATCATCAACCTCACCGGTATAAATCAAATCGTCTCCATCATCAAGTTTTATATTGGCTACATCCCAAACAATTGCTGCACTGGCAGGAGCAGTGCTTAGGTCGTCTGAATTATAGAATGTAGAAACTGTATCCAGATCAGCAAATGGGATACCATCCCCATTAGGATGACATGCCTGTAAGACAATCAGCAATCCGAAGATGGCTATTACCTTACCAGGGTTTTTAATTAATCTATTCATAGGTATTTACTTTTTTTAAATCTAAGCTCTTTTTAGTTTTATAATTAAACAATGATACTACAAAGTTATTGTCTTGGTGCAATAACCATTAGCTCAATTATCTCACCGCCTCTAAGTACTTTCATTGGGATGGCCGTATTAGGTTTTACTTCACCCATCTTTTTTCTGAAGAGGTTCCTGTTCATGTCCGGAGTGATTTCAAACTCACCAATTTTAAGAATGATGTCTCCGCCAACCATTAGAGGCATGCCTTCAAGATTCATCTGGTATATGCCAGGACGCAGACCTGCAATATCGGCAGGAGAGTTAGTGGCTACTTTTTGAACTAACAATCCCATGTCCTGTGGCAGGTTGAATATTTTGGCAATATCGCCTGCAATGGATTCGAATCCGATTCCAAACCAGAATGACTGAGTGCCAAGCAATTCATTTTTAGCCACATTGGAAGTAACTGCAAATCCTATTCCTTCAAAACCACCAGACTCACTCAAAATGAAGCTAACTATACCAACAACCTCTCCTTTCATATTGAACATTGGTCCACCAGAATTTCCATGGTTGATAGCTGCATCGGTCTGGAAATACTCAATATGAGTAAAATTATCAGATATCCCATTGTTAGCCATTCTTCCACTGATGTATCCTACAGACAAGGAATGTTCCAGACCCAGTGGAGCGCCAATAACAATCACCTTGTCTCCGGTGCTTACTTTTTCGGAGTCTGCAACGGGTGCTACAGTAAGAGGCTCCTTAGGAGGCCACAACAGCTTTATGAGGGCCACATCTGCATCTTTGTTGGAAGTAATCACTTTGGCTGAAATTTCTTCGCCATTGATTAGTCTTACTTTTACGGTTTCTGCAGCCTCAATTACATGTGCTGCCGTCATAATCTCACCACTCTCTGAGATAATTACCCCTGAACCCAGTCCGGAAGTAGTAGCCATGGCTTTACTCATGGTGGCATAATCCGTAACAACTTCTTTCTGCTCAATCATAATGGTTACAACGGATGGGATAACCTTGTTATATAATTTGCTAACGTTTTGAGCTCTGATAGAAACTGAGATCGTTAGGATTAAGAATAATGGCATTAATACTTTCTTCATTATTTCGTTATTTTATTAGATTATTCTGTTACAATTTTTTATTGGAGTGTAAAAGAAGCAGGGATTTGGTTTTAAACCAAATCTATAGCTAATTTTGCAAACCTTTTTTGCACATGTGGTGTGTAGTACACTACATAAAAGCTTCTAAACGAGAGGTGATGCAAATAATTGATATGCGCACGTGGTGAAACTGGTAGACACGCCAGCTTGAGGGGCTGGTGCTCGCAAGGGCGTGGAGGTTCGAATCCTCTCGTGCGCACAAAATACCCCTTTGGCTAACCAGAGGGGCTTTTTTATGTCCTCTGTATCCCAAATTGCACTACAATTACAATCGAAATTAATAATAAATTGTGCTAATATTGATAACTTATAGTACCCTACTCTTAAAATCCTAATTTCAAAACAAACCTGCTCTATTAGATTGTGAATACTCACAGGCCACTATATCTTGAGAGACACTTTACCAACCATATAAATTGCCTTTGATGCTTAATCTATAGTTCGTAAATTAATACATCATAAAATAAAGAGTGTTTTAAGGTATGAAAGTAGGAATAATAATTTGTGACAGATATAAGAATTGTGCTGGTGGAAAATGCTTCAGGTCCATGCAAAACCGTGAGGGAGCTTTTGATATTTATAGCAAAAATGAGCCATTAGAAATAGTTGGGTATACAAGCTGTGGAGGATGCCCTGGCGGAAATATTGAATATTCACCTGAAGAAATGGTAAAAAACGGAGCTGAAGCTATTCACTTTGCAACCGGTTTTGTTGTCGGATATCCACCCTGTCCATACATCTCACATTTTAAAAATTTCATTGAAGACAAATACAATATCCCTGTTGTTATTGGCACACATCCAATTCCTCAAAAATATTACCTTACCCATAGCAAGTTAAAGACGTGGGATTCAAGTGAATGGAAAGAAATATTAAAACCGACATTAGGGGATGAAGTATTAAGATTAAAATATGATTGATAAAGACGTGTAAATAATGTATAAATATCTGTTTGGGCCCGTACCATCAAGACGACTGGGTATGTCGTTGGGAGTTGATCTGGTCCCACAGAAAGTATGCTCGCTTAATTGTGTTTATTGCGATGTGGGAAGGACAACAAAACTGACGACTGATAGAAAGGAGTATATTAAAATCAGCAAGGTAAAAGAAGAACTGATACATTATTTTAACAATAATCCTGACCCTGATTATATCACTTTCTCCGGTTCTGGCGAACCTACTTTAAATGTCCGTATTGGTGAAATTCTTCAATTTATAAAACAATATAAGCCGGATATCCCAGTTGCCGTTTTAACTAATGGTACAATGCTTTTTGAAAAAGATGTACGGGATGCAATAAAGGATGCAAGTGTAGTCCTTCCCTCTTTAGATGCTGCAACCGAAGATGTCTTCAGAAAAATAAACCGACCTTCAAGAGAGGTGAAATTAGATAAATATATTCA
>JBDLIU010000098.1:0-14661 GCA_039714715.1 Bacteroidota bacterium | reverse complement strand
AGGGCGTCAAAAAACTTGTTCGGGCTATTGGTTTCCATAATTGGCTTGCGAGCGAAGGAAACATAAGCTGCATCGGTAATATTAAGAATTCGCTTTAAGTTGTACTTATTCTGGAATGGCAGGAATTTCACGTTAGTCAAACCAAAATGCTTTGCCAGGTACTTAAGCCTGCTGAGCTGTGCGCCCATACCAATGATAAAAAACTGAACAGGAGCTCCTGCTTTCAGGGATTCGTTGGCAGCAGCAAGCAAGTATTCAAGGTGGTTCGCCAGTCCGATGGTTCCAAAATAGCTGATTACGAATTTATTCTTTACATCAAAGGTTTTTTCTAATTCCGAATCCTTTTCTTCGGGTACAAAGAAATCCACATCCGACATGTTGGGGATTACAGATATCGGTTTGCTTGGGTCCTGCTTTGCAATCTGATCTTTAATACCAGGCGAAAGTGCTACAATCTTACTGGCGTTTTCGTACACCTGCTTTTCAAGTTTCTTAAGATAGTTTTTGAGTAGCTTGTTTTTTATAACACCCATTTGTACGGGTGCTTCGGGCCAGAGATCACGTACCTCAAAATAATAAGGAATATTCAGGTCTTGTTTTATTTTAAGTGCCGATATGCCAATCGTTAACGGTGTAGAGGTCGCATATACCAGGTCTACATCACTGAACTTGCGAGCCTTTTTTCTGGCTAGACGCATGAACTTGAAAAAGGCATAAATTCGTTCGTAGAACTTCTGTTCGTTTGAATAATAGACCGGTAAATAATGAACTTTTATGCCTTCAATATCTTTGGTTACCTCCACCGGTTCATTATGCGCTGTGATTAACTCTACCTCGATACCATTCTCCACCAACCCTTTGGCCAGGTAATACGAACGTATCGCCCCTCCTTCTTCGGGTGTTCTAAAATACTGATGTATGTAGAGAATTTTCATTACAAAACTTTATCAAAGTTTACGCTCGAACCATTTTGCAAGCACTAAAATAGACCATAATTGCATATGGTAATCTACTTTACCTGCCCGATGTAACCGCAACATTTCTAATAATCGGGGTTTAGATACATATTTATAAACCGGATTGTCATCATCCAGACTATCCCACAACCAATTGGTAGATTTATCTCTCAACCATTTATCTACCGGTAATCCGAAGCCCATTTTAGTGCGTTGTGCATATTGCTTACCTCCGTATAAACTTAAAAGATTCTTAAGTGGAGCTTTCCCCTTATTTTTCATTTTCTCTTCTGAAGATATAGTGGTTGCGTAAGCTACTACATCATCATAGAGGTAGGGTACCCTGGTCTCTACGTTATGCTGCATTGATGCATTATTGGTTATCGCCAGCACATCGTTGACCAGGTAATTATTTCTGTCAAACTTCAATGCCGATGACAGATCATCAATAATGTAATCGGCTGCCAGGTGTATTTCTTCTGATTGAGAAAACTTATTCACTGCGTAGTTCTGCAGGAAATTAAGGTAGGTGTCATGTGGACTATTTTCTACATTATTTATTATCGCTTTAACATTTTTAGGAAGAATAGCCCCGGTGCCAGACCTTTCGGCAAAATGTCTGTACATCAGGAGCGCATTTTTGTTTTTTAGGTAAAATTGAAATGCCCTGTGCCTGTTATAACCACCAAACAACTCATCGGCTCCTGCCCCTGACAATAAAACATTGCCGTTTTGGGCCGCCTGCTCAGCCACCAACCAGCTTGCAAAAGCACCATGGTCGCCAATGGGTTGATCTGCCTTATCCAGATACTCGTCAACCCTATTCAGAACTTCAATAGATACGAGTATTTCATGATGATGGGCACCATATTGATTGGCCGCCTTCCTGGCCCATCGGGTATCGGGTCCGGTATCTAAGGTGTAGGTTTTTATTTCACGCTCACCCAGTTCCTTATTCAAAAGTGCCAGTAAGAGTGTTGAATCTACACCACCGCTCAATAAAATTCCGGGTTTTTTATATGACTCGTTGATAAGTGAGAGTGAATCTACCAGCACTTCCTTCAGGGTCCTTGTGTCTTCATCTTGATTGGCGGTAATCAAATATTGAGAAGTTTTTAACTCTTCATTAAACTCAAGAATCTCTCCCGGGCCAACAGACTGCACCTCATAATAAAAGGTCCTGATTGCCATTACATGTCGAAAAGCCAGGTATTCATTAACCGCCTGCTCATTTAGGGATAAGCTCGCAAGTTTTGTGTCTTCGATGGCCGGAATAGAAGAGGATATAATTATTTCACTGTCTGATTTGTAATAGAAAAGCGGAATAATGCCATGTTTATCCCTGGCAACTATTGTGTTTTGATTCCTGATATCAATAAAAACAAGCGCAAACATGCCTTTCAAATCATCAATGCCTTTTAAACCGTACTCTTTGAGCCAGTAAAGAATAACCTCTGTGTCAGATTTGGTTTTAAACTCGACTTTTTGTGATAACCTGTTCTTGAGATCCTGATAATTATAGACCTCGCCATTAAAGGAAAGCCAATAATTGCCACAATCAGAGATCATTGGCTGGTTCGATGCCTCGTCCTGATCAATAACCTTGAGCCTGTTAACACCTGCTGCAATATTCCAGTTCTCCCCCATATGAACCAATACATTCGAGGCATCGGGGCCACGGAAACCGTTGGCCTTTTGCATGGCAGTTATGGGTTCTTTTAAAGAGCCCTCTTTCTTACTAAGGATTACATTTATTCCGCACACTAGCTAGTACAAATAAAGATTTTACTCCTACGGAGCTTGATATATATTGTTCTAATTACTACAAAGATATAACTCCTTTGGAGTTATTTTTTACCTCCTTATACTAATACTATTAAGGAGGTGACAACGTAGTTGTCAAACCTTTGTAGGAAGATTGAATTAATTTTCTCAGCCACATCGTGGTGACACCTAATCATACCATTCAAATAAATATCTGTCATCATATTTAATATCAAGTTTGTTTAAGATACTAAGGTATTCTTCCTTAAAACTCTTTTTCTTATGGTGTTCAGGTTGGTTCAATATGTATTTGGCAACAGGATCTATTTGAGATTTCGAATATGTGAAAGCCCCAAAACCTTCCTGCCACCTAAACTTTCCTTTAACCCACTTGTTGTCATTAATCCACTTTGATGAGCTTGATTTAATATCCCTTGCCATATCTGAAACAGAAATTGAAGGATGTAAACCAATCAGAATATGAACATGATCGGGATTACAATAGATTGCGAGTGGCTTTGATTGATTGTTCGAAACAATTCCACACATATATTTTTCAATCCTTTCGCGAATTGATTCATAAATCAGGTTTTGCTTTCCCTGAACTGCAAATACTATCTGTACATAGAGTTGGGTAAATGTGTTAGCCATAGATTAAAGGTTTCACTCCTACGGAGCTTGATTTAAAAATTATTTTATTGACTACAAAGGTATAACTCCTCTGGAGTTGTTTTATTTACTTTCCTATGCTGATACTGTTTAAAAAGGTGACAACGTAGTTGTCGAACCTTTGTAGTAAAATTAAGCTATAATAAATAGAGCCACATCGTGGTGACACCCAATCATACCATTCAAATAAATATTTATCATCGTATTTTATGTCCGGCATGTGTAATATGTTAGGATATTCCTCCCTAAAGCTTTTCTTCTTGTGGTGTTCCGGTTGGTTCAAAATGTACTTTGCAACTGAATCACGTTTTCTTTTCCCTGAATTGCAAATACTATTTGTACATAGTACATAGAGTTGGGTAAATGTATTAGCCATAATTTAAGGGTATCACTCCTCTGGAGTTATAATTTGTCAATATTTAGCATAATACAGTTCGGATAATAAATATTGTAGCTGTTTAACTCGTTGGTTTTTGCATGGCAGCGGTCTTATCAAATTAATGGTATTGGTGTTTAATAAAAATATCCTCTATTTCATTGGTTTTTTAGGCATGTAAAGCGTACTTTACATTTTTGTATTAATAACCAACAAAAACATGAGATTTCTACTACCCAATTTGTTTAAGAAAGCAGGAGCTATTATGGCACCTGTTGGATTTCTACTTTGGTGGGCAATGCAATGGGGATATATAACAAGGTTAATTGCATATTTACAAAATGAAAATTATTCTGGCACTGTCAGTCTTCCGACATTTTACAGCACAATTAATACAATCGTTGCAATTATTGGGTTCTTTTCATTTCTAATTGGTATTTACTTTTTAACCTTTTCGAAAGAAAAAATCGAAGATGAAATGACCAAACTAACAAGACATGATTCCTTCCAGTTCGCTGCACTTGTACAGCTTATTTGTATTATCTCTGGTTTTCTATTAATGTTGATTTTTGGTGATCCCAGTAAAGATGGGATGGTGCTGTTTTTTGTATTTATTGTGTTTGTTTTCTGGCTTGCTTTCATTGTAAGATTTAACTACATCTTACATATCAAAATATACAAATATGAAGAATAGGGTCAGGGAGGAGCGCCATATAAATAATCTAACGCAAGCTTCATTAGCAGAAATAGTAAGTGTTTCGAGGCAAACTATCATTTCAATTGAATCATACCGCTATATTCCTTCAACTATTTTATCCTTAAAACTCGCCAAAGTCTTTAATAAAAAAGTAGAAGAAATGTTTATTTTAGAAGAAACTGACTAATAGAATTTTCTACAAAAAATTCTTATCGTAATATCGGCACAAATGGCTTAGTTTGCAATCTTCGCATTTAGGTTTTCTGGCCAGACAAACATACCTGCCATGCAATATCAGCCAATGATGAGCGATGGCAATATCTTCTTCTGCCAGATTTTTCACCAGCTGCATTTCTACCTCGTAGGGTGTTTTCGAATTCTGGTTAACCAGGCCCAGTCGTTTCGAAACCCTGAAAACATGGGTATCAACAGCCATGGCTGGCTGGTTATAAATTACCGAAGCAATAACATTGGCCGTTTTACGACCAACCCCGGGTAACTTTTGCAGTTCTTTAATATCTCCCGGCACTTCATTATTAAACTCTTGTGCCAACATTTTAGCCATGCCCACCAAATGCTTTGATTTATTGTTGGGATAGGTAACCGATTTAATAAACGGAAAGACTTCTTCCGGGCTTACCGCGCCAAGATGATCTGGTGTGGGAAATTCATCAAAAAGAGCAGGTGTAACCTTATTAATGCGTTCGTCTGTGCACTGGGCACTCAAGATCACAGAAATAAGTAGCTGAAACGGATCGTTATATTCCAGTTCCGTCTCAGCATCAGGATTGATTTCTTTGAACAGTTTTACAACTGCTTTGTATCGCTCTTTTCTGGTCATCCGCCTTCGGTGTTTTTGGCAGATTGCAATTTAATTCATTTAGCCGAAAGGCTACGCTTCTGTGCGATGATTCGCGGTTGTTTGTTTGGGCTCCAACAGCTCATCCAACATGTTAACAGTTGAACTCAGGCTTTTATATTCGTCCTTAAGTTCACCATTGCATAACAATGCCTGTTGAATTTCTACAGACTCCTCGTGGGAAGTCTCATTATAAATATACCTGATTAGGTCATTTTGGGTAAATGTTTTGATCATAGGCAACTTTGTGTTTTAACATCTTTTTTCTTAGGTTGATTAACGCATAACGCATTCTTCCTAATGCTGTGTTTATACTTACACCGGTGCTTTCGGCAATGTCCTGGAAACTCATTTCCATATAATGGCGCATAACCAGAACCTCACGTTGTGCCTCCGGTAACTCCTCTATAAACGAGCGAAGTTTTGCTTTAGTATCTTTTTGGGCCTGAATTGTTTCATAGGGGGCCTCAGAAAATTCGAGTGTGTTAAAAACATTGGATCCATCTTCCATAATAATGGTTGGAAAACGCTTCGCCTTACGGAAATGGTCTATGGCCAGATTGTGTGCAATACGCATAATCCAGGGCTGAAATTTACCTTCATCGTTATATCTTCCCGCCTTAATCGTGTTTACGGCTTTGATAAAAGTCTCCTGCCGGAGATCCTCAGCTATATAACGATCCTTAACGATCAGAAGAATAGACGTATAAATTCGGGATTGGTATCTTTCGATTAAGACCTCAAAACCCCCTTCGTTTCCATTTTCGAACAGCTTTACCAACTGGCTGTCATTCAGTGCATTGTTAATCATTACTCAGATTACTTTGGTTAACGTAGAGGTTTATATCATAGGCAAATCTGTATGGGTCTTAATGAATTTATTTAAAGATGAAACCAAATGTAATTAATGAAATATGTAATAACAAAGTTTTTCTAATATTATTTTTCAAATATTGCACTGTTGACACAATAAATTATTTATTAATCAGTTTCCTATAATATTTAACAAATAGAGCCTTTAACGAAAAGTGAGTGATATTATTGTGTTAATATAGAAAGTTTTTTTATTGTACTTTTCCAATATGGCAATCTTCCGGTTACGAGATTGGGGCTCGTTCAAAATAAAACGCCAATATTCAATCCAGCCCTAATACCTGATTCCGTTTCTACTATGTCGCGTTCAAGATATTCCTCTGTACCATAATCATAAAAAAGATCGGTTCCGATAATTATTTTTTGCTTATAGCCAATATATACATCTATTAAAAACCTCTTGCCAATAGACCCGTTCTTGCCAATTAATATACCTGGACTAATCAGGGTGCCATTTGTTTCAAGTAGTTGAAGTTGGCTCTCTTGCATCCCCGGATATATTACCGTTTTCATAAGTTCTGTAAATACGCCAACAAATGCCTTCTGTCTAAAATTGTCGGCCTTACCAAAATAGTAACGCATTTCAGGTACAAAACCGTGGGCAATTCTCTTGGGACCATCCAGGCCAGCTCTAGCCCTCTTACTGTTAAAAAGCAGTTGTACCGACAGGTTGTCGGAAAGAATACGTTCATAGCCAATACCAAACGAATAAGGCTCTTCCATAAGTGGTATATATATTGCCCTGCCTTTAATAATATTACTCTGAGCAAGACCAAAACAGGGTGTTGCAAGAATACCAAGAATAATTAGTAATCTCATATTCAATATTTTCATAATTAGTTGTCCAATATATACAAGCAGGCTCATTTTACTCATATAAATATAGTCATTAATATACGTGAACAAATATCTATCTTTGTCTGCCTATGACCATGGTTAAAAACTCAGCAACAACCTATAATATTGATAAGCTCGATCCTAAAAAGTTTATCATTATAAAAGGTGCGCGAGTCAACAATCTGAAAAACCTGAGTGTTGCCATTCCGCGTAACAAACTGGTGGTAATCACAGGTCTGAGTGGTTCCGGTAAATCATCGCTGGCATTCGATACGCTCTTTGCAGAAGGACAGCGTATGTATGTGGAAAGTCTTTCGGCTTATGCCCGTCAGTTTTTGGGCAGGATGGAAAAACCTGAGGTGGATTATATCAAAGGTGTTTCTCCTGCGATTTCTATTGAACAAAGAGTGAACACACGCAACCCGCGGTCAACCGTAGGAACCTCTACTGAAATTTACGATTATCTCAAGCTCCTTTTTGCGCGAATAGGCACCACCTATTCGCCAATAAGCGGCAACAAGGTAACCCGTAATACGGTATCCGATGTAGTAGATTATGTACTATCCTTCAAGCAGGGAGAAAAATACATTGTTTGTTGTCCGCTTATTCATGAACCCGGGCGTTCATTCAAAAAGGAGCTTGAGATCCTGCTCAGCAAAGGATACACCCGC
Organism: Bacteroidota bacterium; assembly: GCA_039714715.1. GTDB lineage: Bacteria > Bacteroidota > Bacteroidia > Cytophagales > Cyclobacteriaceae > S012-113. The sequence continues at coordinate 6,959 of JBDLIU010000098.1, read as the reverse complement.
CTGATTGTTAATGGTGAAATTGGTCTAATCGAAGACTTTATTGAAAATCCGCCTGATATTGAAAAAGCAGATATTCTTATCGATCGTGGCGTAATAGCCGATGATGAAGATAGCCAGTTCCGGCTGGCCGATTCTGTGAAAACTGCTTTTTTCGAAGGTCATGGGGCCTGCAGGGTGCAGGTGGTTGGTCAGCAGAAAAAAGAATTCTCAGACAAGTTTGAATTAGATGGTATCTCATTCGAAGAGCCATCTGCAAACCTTTTTACTTTTAATAATCCTTACGGTGCCTGTAAAAAATGTGAGGGCTTTGGTAATGTGCTTGGTGTTGACCCCGACCTGGTGATCCCCGATAAATCATTATCCGTTTACGAAGGCGCTGTTGCCCCCTGGCGAAGTGAAGCTATGAAAAAATGGCTGCGACCATTGCTCGAAATAGCTACCGATATAGATTTCCCTATTCACCGTCCGTTCAAAGATCTTTCTGAAGAACAACAGAAATTACTCTGGAAAGGAACCGGTAAGTTTAAAGGTATCGATGGTTTCTTCAAATTCCTTGAGTCTAAAACCATCAAGATTCAGTACAGAGTAATGCTCTCGCGCTACCGGGGAAGAACGGTTTGTCCGGATTGCCGCGGTACACGCCTTCGAATAGATGCTGCCTATGTTAAGATAAACGACACCTCTATTATTGACCTTGTTCTTCTGCAGGTTGATTCGCTACTTGAGTTCATAAATAATATTCAGCTTACTGCACATGAACAATCTATTGCCAAGCGTATTCTCATTGAAATCACCAACCGGCTAAATTATCTGAACTATGTAGGCCTTGGTTATCTTACCCTCAACAGGATGACCGCCTCTCTTTCCGGAGGAGAATTTCAACGGATCAAACTAGCCACTTCGCTGGGTAGTGTGCTGGTAGGCGCCATGTACATTCTCGATGAACCCAGCATCGGGCTTCATCCGCGAGATTCCAGCAGGCTAATCGAGGTGCTTAAAAACCTTCGCAATAAAGGAAATACGGTTATTGTGGTTGAGCACGAAGAAGAAATAATGAAAAGTGCCGATCAGCTGATAGACATAGGTCCGGATGCCGGAGCTCATGGTGGTGAGCTGGTTTTCCAGGGTGGTTTTAAAGATATTATCAACGCAGATACACACACTACACGTTATTTAAATGGTAGTTCCGAGATAGCTATCCCGAAAAAAAGAAGGAAATGGAGCCGCGCCATTGATATCGTTTCCGCCACAGAAAACAACTTAAAAGCAATTGATGCCAAATTTCCGTTAGGTGTCCTAACTGTTGTTACAGGAGTAAGCGGATCTGGCAAGTCAACTTTGGTAACCGATATTTTATACCCGGCCCTGGGAAAAGTTCTTGGCACAACCAACCTTCCAACGGGTAAGTTTGCCCGCCTCGAAGGCGACTTTAAAGATGTAGAACACATAGAGTTTGTTGATCAAAATCCGATAGGTAAATCATCCCGCTCAAATCCTATTACTTATATTAAGGCCTACGATGGAATTCGTGCTTTATTTGCCGATCAGACATTAGCCAAACAGAGGGGTTTTAAGCCTGCTCATTTTTCTTTCAATGTGGAAGGCGGAAGGTGTGAGGTTTGTGCCGGTGAGGGCGTAGTGAAAATTGAAATGCAGTTTATGGCAGATATTCATCTTACCTGTGATAACTGTAAAGGACAACGATTCAAGCGCGAGGTGCTCGATATAACCTACAAAAATCATAACATAAGCCAGGTTTTAAACCTTACTGTTGAAGAGGCGTTAACTTTTTTTGAAGACAAGTCGGCCATCAGTTCAAGGCTGCAATCTTTATATGATGTTGGGCTTGGGTATATCAAGCTTGGGCAGTCTTCCAGCTCCCTTAGTGGAGGGGAGGCACAAAGGGTGAAATTGGCCTCATATTTAGGCAAAGGAAAGGCGGGAATTCAAAACTTTTTACTGATCTTTGATGAGCCAACCACGGGGCTTCATTTTTATGATATTCAGAAGCTTCTGGATGCCATAAATGCCCTGGTTGACCAAGGAAATACCGTGATTGTGATAGAACACAATATGGAGATCATCAAGTCGGCAGACTGGGTCGTTGACCTCGGCCCTGAAGGTGGAAACCTGGGTGGAGAAATATGCTTTGGCGGTACTCCTGAAAATCTAATCAAACTCGGGGAAAATCATACCGCCCGATATCTCAAAGAAAAATTCTCAAACACGTAACCAAGTTTTTTAAATATTAAATAACTACTAATATGAATCAATCAGTAATTGATCGAATTAAAGCAAGAACACCGGGTGAAGTTGAATTTCACCAGGCTGTTGATGAGGTTTATCTTAATGTAGAACAACTTCTTCAGGAACACCCTCAGTATGTTAAGTTCAACATCTTTGAAAGAATCGCTGAACCAGAAAGGGTTATTATGTTCCGTGTTCCATGGGTGGACGATGAAGGAAACATCCAGGTAAACCGTGGCTATAGGGTGCAAATGAACAGTGCTATCGGACCTTACAAAGGCGGCCTGCGTTTTCATCCATCAGTAAATCTTAGTATTCTTAAATTCCTCGCTTTCGAGCAGGTTTTCAAAAATGCACTTACCGGCCTGCCTATGGGTGGCGGTAAAGGTGGCTCTGACTTTGATCCTAAAGGAAAATCAGATGCAGAGGTTATGCGTTTTGCTCAGAGCTTTATGCAAGAGCTTAACAGGCACATTGGAAACCGAACTGACATTCCTGCCGGTGATATCGGTGTAGGAGGTCGTGAAATTGGTTACTTATTCGGTATGTATAAGAAAATCCGCAATGAATATGCAGGTATTCTTACCGGTAAGGGTCTCGACTGGGGCGGTAGCCTTGTAAGACCAGAAGCAACCGGATGGGGATTGATCTATTTCGTAATGGATATGCTTAAAGCAAAAGGAGATACCCTTAAAGGTAAAACGTGTATTGTGTCTGGTAGTGGTAATGTGGCCCAGTATGCAATTCAGAAGATTCTTCAAAACGGAGGTATTCCTGTTACTGCTTCTGATTCATCTGGTTTTGTTTACGACCCAGATGGTATCGACTTTGAAAAGCTCGAATATATTATGGATCTTAAAGAAGTTCAAAGAGGAAGAATTCACGAATATGCAGAGAAATATCCTAATGCAACATTCACTCCGGTAGATTCTAGCCTGGATTACAACCCTATCTGGGATGTGAAAGCTGATATTGCGTTGCCTAATGCAACACAAAATGAGGTTAATGTGAATGATGCTAAGAATATTGTTAAAAATGGCGTCATGCTGGTGGCAGAGGGTGCCAATATGCCTACTACTCCTGATGCTATCGATGTTCTGGTAGAAGGTGGTGTTAACTACGCACCTGGTAAAGCTTCTAATGCTGGTGGTGTTGCTACTTCAGGACTTGAAATGGTACAGAACTACAACGGTATCTACTGGTCGATGGAAGAGGTTGATGAGAAATTACAAGGTATCATGACAGGTATTCACGATACCTGCTTAGAAACTGCAGAGAAATTTGGCAAGCCTGGTGATTATATGGCAGGTGCTAATATTGCCGGATTTATTAAAGTGGCAGATACCATGATTTCACAAGGTGTTGTATAGAGAGAAATAACATTGTTAAATATTAAATGGCTTCATCGAAAGGTGAGGCCATTTTTTTTGGACATAACCCTTTTCGACTGTCATCATCACTATCCGCCAGTTGGAGGTAAAGTGATCCCATTAACAGCACAACCTCTAAAAAATTAATCCGTCATTCAGAGTCCTCCGCCAAAAGCGGGGGGCGAAGAATCCCTCGAAAGGTAAAACTGCCTTCCTGTTTTTGTGATTGCTTCGCTACGTACGCTTTGCTACCACAATACCCCGATTAATATATAACCCACAAGAATTATTATGATCACAAGGAGAAATATTTGTTTGAGGTAAAGTTTTCTTTGTTGTCGTCTGAATTTTACCAGGAATTTTGCAATGTCCCGTTTGCTACGTTTCCTAAATAAGAGTTTTCTATTTGTTCCATACCTGGGACCTTTACCTTTAGCCTTTACTTCTTTAGTATGTCTCAAATAGCTACGATTCTTTCTGTCGTTGTCTTTTCCGGTTGAAACAAATCCAATTCCTCCAGTCATAAAATTTCAATATTAAGGTATGGTGCCCAACGGCCCCGGGCTTACAGCGTTGGGTCATACAACCTTCGACACTGTCTCCAGTCAACTAAAGATACAAATGAATGTTGAAATGTCAGCCTGCCTGCGCAGGCAGGCATATAAAAATGCCACGATGCTGTGCTAGCCATTGTTAGGGTACGTATCTAATTTATTTTTTTAAATCGCACTCCTGTCGACAACATCAATTTATATATTTCCCCATCAACTATTGTAATCTTGAAATACATTGTTGAGTCAGGATTATCTTTGTTAATAAATGGGAAATTCAATTCTTTGAAGGTTTCTTCTCCTAAAATCGATTTTCTTGTTGTGGTTGAAACAGTAATTATTGAATCATTAGGATAGTCATTATTCTCTATTATTCTTTTCCCATTTTCAAAAAGCCATTCTAACTGTTCAGGATTGCTTTTTTTTAATACGTTATCATTAAGTAACTCTTTCAAGCTGTCTGTTTTATTCTCTTCAATAAACTGTAATGATTTTTTTGCTAATGATAATTCTTTACCATCTTTTTCAATATTGATTTTCTTTCCACTTTCTGAATAGTTAAAGTTACATCCCGTTACGATTATCATTAAAATTAGACTTGTAATTATTGATACTTTTATTTTCATATGAGTTTATTCATGATGGTTAATTTTTTCATTTATATGTGCCCTAACGTTACCGGGCTTACGGTATTGGGGTCATACAACCTTCGGCACTGTCCCCGGACACCTAAAGTTAATAACTATTGATGAAATGTCAGCCCCGATGCTGCGAAGCGCATTGTTGGTAACCGTTTTATTTTTTCAGTGCTTTAATTTGTTGTTTAGCAAATTCTTTGGCTTGAGGATCATCCAGTTCTAACATTTTCTGATAGTACTTAATAGAGTTGTCAATATCTCCTTTTAGCTTATATCCATGAGCGATATTACTTAATACAACACCGTCATTAGAGTTTATTTTTTCCGCTTTTAAAAGCGCATCAATGCCCTTATCATATTCACCTGTTAATAAGTAAGTTATTGATAAATTAGATAGACTCTCAATATGATTAGGATATAACTTCAAGATTTCAGTAGCTATTGTTCTCATGTTAATGAGTAGGTCATCATTTCCGGTATTGTAAAGACTCAACTGGTAATTTTGTAGTGAAGAAAGAAAAAATGCTTCTCCGTTATCTCTTTTCTCATTATTCGTCCAGGTCCACTGATTGCTATTCTTCGATGAATATCGAATTGTTTTGACGATTTCATCAGTAAATTTTTCCCAATCTTTAATTTGTCCCAAGGCATAAATTTTACCAAATCTCATATCAAGTCTGTTAGGATAGAGGCTAATTCCTTGATCAATTTTTTTGAAGCATTTCTCTAAATTCGGTGTATTATAAATGAATTCACTTCCAATATACCCGGCAGTATTCCCGGTACTGTCTTTAAGTGATAGGCTTTCTCCGTCTGGTTGATTTGTAGTTAACGATAAGATTTCTTGTCTTGATATAGAAAAATAGTAATTGAAATAACTTGTGAATAGTTCTGCATTATCAGGTTCTATATTTTCCCATTTCTTTAAAGTTTTAAGTTGCTTTATTGTATCACCTTCTTGGAAATATTTGTCAAACTCATTTTGTAGATTTTGCCCTTGACTAAGATTATTAAGAATTAATAATGCTAGAATACTTAATATATGTTTCATATTGTTTTATAAAATGGCTAACGGCGTGGGGGTCTTACAACCTACGACTTTGTCCCCGGAGTAATAAAGGTACAAAAACACTCGAATATGTCAGCCCGCCTGCCTCGGGCACGGCATACAATACTGCCGCCAATGCTGAGAAACCTATTGTTGGGTACTGGTGCCAAAACATTATTCTTGAATTAAATCATTAACCTTTTCATGCAAGACTTTGTAAAATATTAGAATAAACCCTAAGCTAAATGGAAATATAATTGCTTCAACAAATGCTTCAATTGTCAAACCTATAATTCCTGGTAAATTGATGAATTTAAATAATAAATATGGCGCACCTTCAAGAATCATAAGAATTAGGACTACAAATATTGTTGTTGTTCTATAGGTTTTAACAAGTCTAAAACTTTCAGAAAATGAAGCTTTGCTTTTTTTGTCAAGAACTACAATGAATGGTGCTAAAAAATAATGCATAAAGAGAAACAGAGCAATACTACCTCCAACAATTACAATCATAGTCTTTAAAACAAAAATGTCAGTTAGAAGAAAAGTCATATAAAACAATGCAAATGGTATCCCAACTATAAGTCCAAACAAAAATGAAGCACCCACATACCGCCAAAACTTTTCTTTTGATTTAGCATAGTTTTCAGGTATAGAAGTATTAATATTTTGGTATCTATCCTTTATCACGTACAAAAAAGTTATCGATAATTTCATTTGAAAATAGAGCAATAGAAGGGCGAGTAGAAAATATACGAGAATGAGATCCTCTCCAAGTAGTTTTTTTGATGAAGTCATAATAACTTGAATCAAAGAAATTGCTAAACTAATTTGAATGAAATTGGAGAAGTTCTCTTTATATAGGTTGTAGGACTTTTCTAGTAGTCCATATAAATTGATAGTATTGTTCATTTACTAGCTTCTATTAAAATTCTTGGTTTCAAAGGGCACTTGTACCCAACGGCCTCGGCTAGGCAGCGTGGTGGAGTACAAATCTACGACACTGTCCCCGGACCAATAAATATACAAAAACACTCGAATATGTCAGCCCGCCTGCCTCGGGCACGGCATACAATACTGCCCCTATGGTGAATGGCCACTGTTG
>JBDLIU010000097.1:0-14692 GCA_039714715.1 Bacteroidota bacterium | reverse complement strand
AAACGGTAATTTTTAGTTCTCCGGGTGTAATTAACTCACGGGAAGTAGAGGTGGAGTCGAACCTGTAATTCCTTACATAAGTATTAATTTTATTAAAATGGGTGGTTCTACTACCTGATTTAACAATCATATCAGCACCCCTGGCAAACACACTGTCAAATTGAATATATGAGAAATTATCTAATAACAAGGTCCTTACAGAATCAGCATTAAAACTGGTTTTACTTTGCTTGCTATAGCTTTCATTAACAGTTATGTTGGGTTTTTCGGCCAGCAAATAGTTGAACTGTAAGCCTTCCCTGCTAAACAGGGCATGACGATCTAATCCTTTTAATACGATTCTGTTGAGGCTGCCGTTGATGTTAATGTGTTTAAAATTGATACCGGAGGCCTTTATTAACGAATCAGACTCAGAAAAGCTTCCAAACTGACCGGAAAATGCTGTTTTACCATCATTCGATTTATAACTAAATTGGCTATATGTAAGCAATAATTCATGAAAATCTACAGGAGAAATATTTAAACTATCCGGAGTATTGTTATAGACTACACTGTCAGTGAAAACGGTTATTCCCGCCATAGACATAGTATTTGCATTATCAGTGAAGGTAAAATCCCCTTTATCCAGGTTTAATTGATGAATTTCAACTATATCTCTGATACTAGATTCTTGGTTATTCTTCCTGCGAATTCTATAATCTCCCTTAAAATCGATTGAATTTATAGCCAGACTATTGATCTTTGTTTTCCTGGAATTCCTCAATTCATCAAATGCTAACCCTCTTGTTTGAATACCACTTGCGTCAAGATTGATCTTTTCACCAACAATTGAAGCACTATCCGGCTCTATTTGTAACCTGGCGATGCTAATGTTAGACAGGTTGTTGGTTCGTAAATCTTCGAATCTTACCGTATGCCCAATTTGTTTTAACTCATTAAAACCATTTCTGATGCTGGCATCAAGATTATCATAGGCTATCTTTTTGCCGTCAGGGTAGAGGTTGTTGATGTCGATATTTACATTTTGTAGTACTGTGCGATGGTCTTGACTATTTTGTCGTTTGTTATAATTGATGTTCCCATTTGCAAAAATGACATGATGAATCAGGAACGGTGATATTTCCTCTGTCTCTGATTTTGGTCGAATGTAGGGGTATTCAGTGATATTAAGATTTGGAGAGATCAGGATTATTGAATCAGCTAAAAGCTGTTGGTTATTCAATAGTTCATTAAATTCAATTCCATTAAGAAAAACGTTTTGAGCAGTGCCGTACGTGATATGTTTTACACCCTGGTCTCTATATAAACTGTACTTTCTCCTGGAGCTTATTGGGTTGATACGGGCGTTATTTGCCAGGATAACGGAATCTTTCGTGCTAATTTTTATATAACCAATTTTTAACTCATGAATACTATCCGGCAGTTCGATAACGTTATTGAAGGTTTCAAAATTGAAATTATTAAACTTCTGAGCAACCTTGCGCTGAACGAGGTCGGTTGAATCCAGTTGTAAGTCATAAATTTTACAATTGAACAGCTCATTGCTTAGTTTTTGCTTTAATCTTAAATCTGCACTTCCGCTATCAATAGCTATTTCACTGATTTTAAGTTTATTAAAGGGGGCGTTATCAAATGTAATTTGACTGTTATCTGCTAGAAAATCCTGTTGATTAGTGTTAAAAGCCAAGTCAGGATTTTTTAAATACAAGTGTTTGGCATCCAGCTCAAGATTTTCATAAAGTTTCCTGAAATCAATTCCGTTCAGAGTAAATTCAAGCACATCAAAATGGGTGTTTATCTCAGCTTTAGAACCAACGGAAGGGTTTATCTTCAGGGTGTCAATCAGTAAAACAGAGTCTTTTGTTGATAGCCATAAACGATTAAATCTTAGCTCATGTTCCAGGTCGGGCATTGTTATTTCCTGGTCTTTTACTTCCAGCTCAAGAACTTCAGCGTGTATACCCTGCAATAGTTTATCAGCTCTTATTTCATCAAGTCTGAAACCCCTGAGAAGGGTGGAAAAGTCCCTGATTTTAAATCCTATGATTTCTTTTCTTTGACTACTTTGGAGGTTTACATCAACCGTACCATTTAGTATCCTGAAACTGTCGATTTCGAGTTCTTCCAGGTAAGACCTTACTCTTTCGCTGGCTTCCTGCTGCTTTATCAGCGATTCTTCCTGAGACAGGCTTTCACTTCTGATAAGGTTAACCCTGGGTTCCTGCATTCCTATGTAAGCAATTTTAAGCTTGTCATTAATAATCAGATCCCATAAGCTCTCCAGTTTAAGTACTACTACCGGTGTTGAAATATCAACCAGATTTGTATGTTCGTTAAGATATTCATCCTCGTTAGTTACTGTGGTGTCCAGGTCAAGGTCAAAATTCTGAATCCTTAATTCCTTCGTAAAAATGTCAAAACGAACAATATCGTATTTGATGGTGTACATTCCCTGTGTGCTTTCCTTGATATTACTTACCAACCAACTGCCTACCAAATCAGCAATGGTTATCCTAAGTGTACCCTGGAAAATAATGATAAGAACGGCTAACATCAGGCCTACATAGGGCATAGGTCTCTTTAATGGATTAAAGAGAAACTGCCTTTTTACAGGTGGTTTGTTTTCCTGAGTAGCCATAAAAATGCCTTAAGAATGAAAAATTAGGTAATACACCTATCTAAAAGAAGCATATGAATACCATTGTTAGTAACGCAGGGAAGTCAATAAACTCCATTAAATATTCATAGATTTTTCAATTGCGATTTAAAGATTTTTCAGGAATATAAGCCTAAGAAAAAAAATCGTTGGCATTTGTAATATTGTTGTAATATTTAAGTTATTATTCCTGAAATACGAATTAATGAAAGTTATTTATCAACTAACACAAGAATTATGTTTTGTAATTTACCTGAAGTTTTGAATTTTATAACTAGATATTCAATATCGTAACTTAAATTAGCATAATTCTAATCAATAGATATAAATTTGACTTATGGCACTTACACCCTCTAATATGTTGCCTTTGGGCACTGAAGCACCGGATTTTCAATTACCTGATGTAGTATCAGGGAATCAGGTTGCTTTGGATGAATTGTTAGAAGCTCATGGGCTACTGGTAATGTTTATTTGTAATCACTGTCCCTACGTTAAACATGTTCAGGAACAACTCGTATTGATAAGTAATGACTATCAAGGCAAAGGAATAGGAATTGTTGCAATCAGTTCTAATGATGTTGAGATGTATCCTGAAGACTCTCCCGATGCAATGAGGGAGGTTGCTAAGAAATGGCAATTTCATTTTCCGTACCTGTTTGATGAAACACAGGAGGTGGCTAAAGCCTATGATGCTGCATGCACGCCAGATTTCTATTTGTTTAACGGTAAGAAAGAATTGGTATATCGGGGTCAACTGGATGATTCACGTCCGGGTAATGAAAAACCTGTAACCGGCCATGACCTGAGAGTAGCGTTGGATGATCTAATTGCTGGTAATCCGATTTCTGAGAATCAGATTCCTAGTGTTGGATGTAATATTAAATGGAAACAATAACTAAACAATCAAATAACTAAAATGAAGAAATCAATTTTCACCCTTGCAATAATTACTTCTCTTTTTCTAAGCACCAGTTCGTTTGCCCAATTGGAAATACATGCTTATGGCGGATGGTTACCCCCTGCAAAAACCATGTACACATATAGCGGATATAGATTAAGGATAGATGATGCCGGTAATTTTGGTGTTGGTGTCGGCTATGTTACACCCTATAAAGTAACTGCGGAGTTCTCCTACATGCGATCATCATCAACGGTGAGTCAAACAGGAGGTATAATAGAGGTTGTAGAAACACAACCCATTAATGTAGAGTACTACCAGCTTGGAGCATTGAGACCTCTTATAGACAATGAGAAAGTTGTTCCATATGGATTGGTTTCTTTGGGAATGGCAAGGTTTAATCCTACAGAGCAAAGTGATGATTTTTTCCGTTTTGCTGTTAATGCAGGTCTGGGTGTTAAATATTATTTGAGCGATAAGCTTGGGATTAGATTCCAGTCAAGGCTTCTTGTGCCATTATATTTTGCAGGAATAGGTATTGGCTGTGGCATCGGCACAGGAGGTACCAGTTGTGGTGGAGGTGCCAGCTTTGGTTCAGAGATTATCCAGTTTGATTTCACTGGTGGAGTAGTGCTTCGAATCAATAATTAAGAACTTCTCAGAAAAGGTCGCTGAAATATTCCCAGTATCGCAGGTGGAAAGGGTAACTTCCATAACCTTTTATTATTTCATGTTCGGTTAGATTCTCCTGATCACCCGTCTTAACCTTAAATTTTTTACTGTCAGGATCGTGGATATAGTAAAACTCAGGATGAAACTGCACACCCAGCACGTTTTTATATTTGGAATGATAGATAGCTTCTACAATTTTGCCATCGAGTGAGATGGCGGCCACTTCAAATCCCTTACCAATATTTTTAATAGCCTGATGATGACTGCTTACAATGTAAGGTTGGTAGTTTTTCTTTTGTTTCAACTTTTTCGTGAAAAACGGATTGTCTGTGAACTTTATCTGGTGAAAACTGTGTCCGGTTAATTCCTTATTGGTATCAATATTTCGCCAGTAGTTTTTGTGGATCTTATTTTCACCCAGCGCAAGCACATCTTCTACATACTGTAGACCATACACCTCTGAGGGTATATCCTGGTACATATCACCACCAGTTGCCACATTCATGGTTTGCATTCCCAGGCAGATACCATAAACTACATATTCAGGATTGCTCTCCAGCAAAGGCGTATAATCATCACCAGCTCTGCCCAGGAGGTGGTACAAGAAAGATAGCTCAAAATAATGTCGGTTTGGAGTTTTGATTCCTGCCAGTAAGCTGGTTTTTTGCCCAAAAATTCCTGAAGGAATATCCGCACCTCCCAGGAAAATAATACCATCACTATTTTCAAATAGTGACACAAAGCTCTGCGTGCAGGAGTTTCTTTCGAAAAGATTATCAGGCGTTAGATCTCCATTAACTTTTGAAAGAACAATATTTTCAATGTTATTCTCCTTGATATACTTTTTTGCATCATCATAACTTATTTCATTCCTGGTATAGAACACTGCCTGGTACTCTACGTTTTCAATGTCAATAATTTTATTCTCATTTAAATAATTCAAAGATTTAAGATAAAACACACCCGGGTTAACCAATATTATTTCTGTTTTATCTGTGGTATTCTTTTTTTGTGAAATGCCAGTAGATATACCAACACTTATAAATACGACAAGAATAAGAGCAATCCTTTTCATTTTAAGATCATTTAGATTAAAAAATAAATTAAAAATCAAGTATGCAATTTACTAAAAAACAATTGATTCTGACTTAGTAGAAGAGTATTCACAATATCTTTGCAGCATGAAATTAAGATATCTTTTGTATCTGTTAGTTGCTAGTGTTTTGGGCTGCACATATAGTCCGTATTCTCAAAACGGTGTGAGGAAAATAGAAGATGATAAATTGTCTGATGATGAAAAGATACAGTTGATTGAAGAGGGATTTGAGAAGCAATCAGTAGCCACATTATATGCTATTGCAAGATTATATGAAAATCAGGGTGAGTGGAAAAAAGCTTTAGATGCCATTCAAAAGGCTATCCAGGAAGACCCTATGAATTCTTCATTCCACTCTAAAAAGGCTGCCTATGTGTATGCATTGGGAAATAAGTCCATTGCTTACAGGGAGGCACTTACAGCCTACCAGCTGGGATCAAAGTCATTGCAGCAAAGTCTCGACCTGGCAAGGATGGGAGTGGCGTTGTCGGAATACAGTATTGTTAATAATATTATTGACTCACTTCTGATTGCTTACCCTGATGACGAGGAAGTACTTTATATGACGGCCAGAAAGTATCACCATAACAATGATTTAAAAAGTGCAAAGGAGTATTACCGAAGAGTTAATACCCTGAATCCCGATAATCAATTAAATAATTATTATTACGCACAACTGCTTGTTACCCTATTTGATTTTGAGGAGGCAAAATCTATACTAAGTACAGTTAGCGGTGAGTCAACAGAAGCTCACCGTCAGGCGCATGAGTTACTGGCAGAAATTTACTATGGCTCAGGTCAATATGATTCAGCAGCTACTGTTTACAAAACCATACTTACCTGGCAGAAAGATACGGTGGTTTATAACAGGATTGTTGAGTGTTATAAACAGTTAAATAATACTGACAGCATTATAAGTATTGCCAAGACTGCGATAGGTGATTACCCGGCAAACAAAAGCTATTATTTTCTGGTGGCAAAGGAACTGGATACGAGGTACAGATATGAAGAAGCGCTGGGGTATTATCAAAATGTATATGAGCTGGACACTCTGGACACATTGGTTGCTGAAGAAATAGCAATTCTACAAAGAAAAATCGCATATTTGCACCGAATTAGAGTAGAGCAAAGAAAACTGGCCGATAGCCTTAAAATGGCCGATTCTGTTCAGTTGAATAATTAGAGAATTTAAACGATGGGAGAAATCAATATTACCTTACCCGATGGCTCAGTAAAACCTATGCCGGCAGGTTCATCAAGTATGGATCTCGCTATGAGTATTAGTGAAGGACTGGCAAGAAATGTAATTTCTGCTAAAGTAAATGGAGAGGTTTGGGATGCGAACCGACCTATTCATGATAATGCAACAGTTCAATTATTTACATGGAATGATAAGGAGGGGAAAGAGACGTTTTGGCACTCATCTGCACACCTGATGGCCGAAGCACTGGAGCTGCTATATCCGGGTATAAAGTTTGGTATAGGTCCTGCGATTGACCAGGGCTTTTATTATGATATTGATTTTGGTGATATCATTTTTGATGGGTCTGAGCTTGAGAAGATTGAGAAGAAGATGCTGGAGCTGGCTCAGAGGAAAGTTGAGTATGTTCGAAAGGATTTATCAAAAAAGGAAGCACTTGATTATTTTACAAAAAAAGGTGATGAGTATAAGATAGAACTTATCTCTGATCTGGAAGATGGTACGATAAGTTTCTACGAGGTAGGTGAATTTACTGACCTGTGCCGCGGACCGCATATTCCTCATACAGGGAAAATCAAGGCTATTAAATTATTAAATGTAGCGGGGGCATATTGGAGAGGAGATGAGAAGAACAAAATGCTTACCCGTATTTACGGTATTACTTTTCCTAAGCAGAAAGAACTGAAAGAATATCTTTTAATGCTTGAAGAAGCTAAAAAGAGGGATCACAGAAAGCTTGGTAAGGAACTGGAATTATTTGCATTTTCTGAGAAAGTGGGCATGGGATTACCACTTTGGCTGCCAAAGGGAGCCATGCTACGCGAGCGTTTGGAAGATTTTATGAGAAAGGCCCAGGTGAAAGCCGGTTACGAACCGGTGATTACTCCACATATTGGGTCTAAGGAGCTTTATGTCACCTCAGGCCACTATGAAAAATATGGTGCTGATTCATTTCAGCCTATTACTACTCCTCATGAGGGAGAGGAATTCATGCTTAAACCCATGAATTGCCCTCATCACTGTGAAATCTATAAGACTAAACCAAGGTCATACAAAGATTTACCATTGAGACTGGCGGAGTTTGGTACAGTGTACCGATACGAGCAGCATGGTGAGCTTCATGGCCTTACAAGGGTCAGAGGGTTTACACAGGATGATGCACATGTTTTCTGTCGGCCAGACCAGGTAAAAGAAGAGTTTATCAAAGTAATTGATCTGGTACTTTATGTCTTTAACGCATTAGGTTTTAATGATTATGTTGCCCAGGTTTCTTTAAGAGACCCTAACAACCAGGAAAAATATCTTGGCGAAGATGAGCTTTGGGAAAAGGCAGAACGAGAAATTCAGGAAGCAGCAGATGAGCGTGGTCTGGATACAATTACGGAAATAGGAGAGGCAGCTTTTTATGGTCCTAAGCTGGACTTTATGGTTCGGGATGCTATTGGCAGACAATGGCAGTTAGGTACAATACAAGTTGATTATAATCTGCCTGCCAGGTTTAACCTTGAATATGTCGGTGCTGATAACCAAAAGCATCAACCGGTGATGATTCACAGGGCACCATTTGGCTCAATGGAGCGATTTGTGGCAGTGCTTACAGAGCATTGTGCGGGTAACTTCCCGGTTTGGTTAACACCAGATCAGATTGCTGTATTGGCTATTTCAGAGAAATACGAAACCTATGCCACTGAAATCTTCAATGAATTAAAAGAAAATGATATAAGAGGCATTTTTGATAACCGTGATGAGAAAATAGGCAGAAAAATTCGTGATGCAGAAGTGAAGAAAATACCGTATATGGTTATTGTGGGAGAGAAAGAACAGGAGCAGAATAAGGTGTCTATTCGTAAACATGGTGAAGGTGATATTGGCTCAATGTCGGTATCAGAGTTCATAGAATTGTTTAAGAATGACATTAAATCAAGCTTACAGACGTTTTAATTAAGCAATTTTTGCTTCTTTATTAAGAAATATTCGATATTTGCATCTTATTTTATTAGAAACTAAACATTTAAGGAACAATTAGTAAACAAAGATTTAGAGGCCGAGGGCGCTATATGGGGCGCGCTGAAGAACCCTACAAGGTGAATGATAAGATAAGGGCATCACACGTAAGAGTTGTTGGTGAAAATATTAATGTTGGAATTTATCCAATAAGCCAAGCCTTGATAATGGCCAAGAATGAAGGGTTAGATCTGGTAGAAATATCACCTAAAGCTGATCCTCCTGTTTGTAAGGTAATAGATTATTCTAAATTCAAATACGAACAGAAGAAGAAGCAGAAAGAGATTAAAGCTAAGGCTCAAAAAACGGTAATTAAAGAAATACGATTTGGGCCCAACACAGATGATCATGATTTCAATTTCAAATTGAAACATGCCATCAAGTTTTTGTCAGACGGAGCAAAAATTAAAGCGTACGTGCATTTTGTTGGTAGAACTATCGTGTTTAAAGAACGTGGTGAGATTTTACTGCTAAAATTTGCCCAGGCGCTGGAAGAGTATGGTAAAGTGGAGCAGTTGCCTAAGTTGGAAAGGAAGAGGATGTATGTAATACTGGCCCCAAAACCAAAAGGTAAAAATTAGAATATAGTTGAATAACGATAAGGTAAAATGCCAAAAGTAAAAACAAAGTCAGGCGCTAAGAAGAGGTTTAAATTAACCGGGACTGGCAAGATTAAGCGTAAACATGCTTATAAGAGCCATATCCTGACTAAGAAGGAAACCAAGCAAAAGCGCAACCTGCGTCATACTGGTCTTGTAGACAAGAGTGACGAGGGTAATGTAAAAAAGATGCTTAATATATAAGGTATTAAGCAAGGTTTAAATGTTTCACCAGAGTAATGGTAATAAGTAGCGGCCAGCTGGCGGTTCGCCATTAATCAAAAAATTAAAATAATATGCCAAGAAGTGTAAATAATGTAGCATCCCGAGCAAAAAGAAAAAGGGTGCTTAAGTCCGCCAAAGGATATTGGGGACGCAGAAGTAATGTGTGGACGGTAGCAAAAAATGCTGTTGAAAAAGGCTTAACATATGCCTACCGTGACAGAAAAACCAAAAAACGAGATTTCCGTAAATTGTGGATTCAAAGAATAAACGCTGGCGCAAGGCTGGAGGGAATGTCATATTCAGAATTTATGGGTAAGCTTAAGAAAGCTAATATTGAATTAAACAGGAAGGTGCTGGCAGATTTAGCCATGAATCATCCGGATGCTTTTAAAGCAGTAGTTAAAAAACTGAAATAAATATTAATAGAATCAACTATATTATAAAACCCTGATCTGCCAGCTGGCGAATCAGGGTTTTTTGTTTATATTAGAATCTAAGCTAATTGATAACTCTATTGTTGAATAGACGACTTTATTTAACCTATATTTTTCTACTGGTTCTAAGCTTCAATAGCTTTGGGCAAGGCACCACTAGTTTACAGGATTCCTATAGAATAAGGGTATGGAATACCGATGATGGTTTACCATCTAACAACCTCAGATCACTTTTTCAGGATAGCAAAGGGTATTTTTGGATACCTACCTTTAATGGTCTGGTGAGGTTTGATGGTCATTCGTTTGATATTTATACTTCAGATGACTTGCCAGGCCTTGAAACCAATGGTTTTGGTGTGGTTGCAGAAGATAAGGATGGCTATCTGTATTTTGGTACTTTAACCAGCGGATTATTTCAATATGATGGGGCAAAGTTTACACAGCTGAAATCAAAAGATCAGTTTTCAAACTCTATTACTGCCTTATTTGTTGATTCGGATGATAAAGTATGGATTGGAACATATGGCAACGGTCTCTTCATTTATAATAAGGAGACCAACATGCAGAGCAGGTTAGATGATGACCTGATCAATAATGCATCTGTTAATTGTATACGTAAACTACAGAACGGAACTTACTGGATAGCTACCGAGGAAAAAGGCATTATAGTATATAACAACAAGGAATTTAGCCCCTTATCAACCAATTTGGGAGATTCTATAAAAACTAACTGTATTATTGAGAATAACAATATTCCATTTGCAGGCACAAATAATGGGGTCTATTACCTTGAAGATGAAAAGTGGTCTTTAGTTGAAGGTACTAAAGGATTTAATGTAAATCATCTGGCACATGATAATTTGGGGAACCTCTTTATTGCTACAGAAACAGGACTCATAAGGATTTCAAACTCAGGGGAAAGAGAGTTTCTTGATGAATCAAATGGAATTCCATCGCGTCAAATCAGCTCTATCGTAATTGATAATGAAGGCAATATCTGGATTTCAACCAAGCGTAATGGATTTGCACTTTTTTCAAGATCACAGTTTTTTAATGTGTCTTCTGAAAAAGGGCTTTCAAGCAATTTTATAAATACCGTTTATCAATTAAGTGATGGCCGGGTAATAGCAGGAAATGATAATGGAGGTGTAGATATCCTGAAAGAAAAAAAGGTGTCGCATTATCCGTTGAAAACCAATTTGAAAGATGTAAGTATCAAGGATATCATACAGGATTCCAGGGGCATTATTTGGGTGGCAACCTATACTGGTGTGCTGAAAATAGAGGATGGTGAAGAGACACTATTTTCAACCGCAACAGGTTTACCTTCTGATAATACCAGATGTTTGTTTGAAGATAAAGATGGAAATATCTGGATAGGTGCTAAGGATAAAGGGTTGGTTAGGATGCATCAGGATAATACATTTAAGGTTTTCTCAACAGAAAATGGATTAAGTGATAACTATGTTTTTTGCATAGAGCAATTGCCTGATGGTGAAATTATTGCCGGAACCTATAAGGGAGGGCTAGTCATTCTATCCAATGATGATTCTATCAGAAGTATTGCGATAGGTGATGATCTAACATCTCCACTTATTTTTAACATCGATATTGTAAGCCAAAATGAATATTGGCTTGCAACAAATGAAGGTTTGGTATTCTACAATGATGGTAAAAGTTATTTAATAAGTAAAAATGATGGATTATATGCTGAAACCATCTTTGATATCTATGCCGATAACCATGGCTATTTATGGTTAACCTCAAACATTGGTCTTATCAGGCTTAATAAGCAGTCTGTATTTGATTATATAGACAGAAAGATAGAGAAGGTTAATGCAAGACTCTATGATGAGGAAGATGGTATGATGTCTAAGGAATGTACAGGTGCTACTAAAATGATAGTGGCTAAATCGGGTAATATTTGGGTGCCAACAACAAAAGGACTTTCCATTGTAAACGAATCAGGAGTTATAGTTAACGAAATGGTTCCTCCTGTTTATATTAAGGCAGTTTATATTGATGATGAACCTGTTAGTTTGGGAGGAGAGATCATAGTGAACCCGGAAAACAGGAAATTGAAAGTCAATTATACTGCAATTGGATATGCATCACCTGATAAAATCAATGTGAAGCATCGCCTTGTAGGTTATGATGACAAATGGATCGAAGTAGGTAACCAGTTTGATGTTACTTATATGAACCTGCCTCCCAATGAGTATACATTTGAGATGATGGCAGCCAATAGTGATGGTTTTTGGAATGAAAAACCAGCTACCATCAAAATCGTTGTTAAACCATATTTTTATGAAACAGTTCCATTTTATGTGCTGTTAACTAGTGTAGTAGCTGCTCTTGCTTTTCTAATCTATTGGATCCGGATAAGGGTTGTCGAAAGGAAGAATTTGGAACTACGCAAACTGAATGAAGAGTTGGACAGCTTTGTATATAGTGTGTCTCACGATCTTAGAGCTCCTCTCTCGTCTGTTTTAGGTTTATTAAATGTGTACAAAATTGATGAGGACAATAAAAATCGTCAAGATTACCTGGACAAAATTGAATATAGCGTTCATAAACTGGATGATTTCATTAAGGAAATTATAGATCATTCCAGGAATGTTAGAATGGATATTAATGTTGAGGAAATTGATCTTTTGGAATTAACAAAAGAAGTTCTGGAGGGGCTGTCATACATGAATTCTGAGAATAATATTGATGTGAGTATCAACTCAAACGGAGTGTTAACATTAAATAGTGATAGAACCAGGTTAAAGATTATTTTCAATAACATTATCTCTAATGCCTTTAAATATTCAAAACCATATATAACAAACTCATATATAAAAATTGTTTTTGAATCCGTAGACCAGAATGTTATTATCAGAATTAGTGATAATGGAATAGGTATCCATCCGGGAAGGATCGAAAAAGTGTTTAATATGTTTTACCGTGCTTCTGAGGAGCACAGTGGCTCTGGCCTGGGACTCTACATTGCCAACGAAAGTGTACAGAAAATCAAAGGCAGTATTGCTGTTGAGTCAGATTATGATAACGGCACAATTTTTACAATAACTATTCCTGATTTAAAGGGTTGAGGCACTTCTTGGCGTTGATATGATCTCTTCAAATGCCTTCCATTTAGTTTTACCATCAGCAACTTCATCTTCAATATGCTGCCTGATAAACTCTTCACCCTGTGAGTAATTGATAACATAACTCCTGTATCGATCAAAGAAGGCAAGTTTTTTTTGAGCCCTTTCATTAGTGTATTGTAAATACTTTACAAGGTGTTCTACTGTGGTTTCCGGATCAATTTCTCTGTTGATATACATTCTGGCTATATCGTTGATGGCATGCATAAGCTCTTTCCTTATACTCTGCACTTCATAATATTCATCAATCCTGGTGGGATTTAACCCTGCGAGGGGGAAAAGCACATCTCGTTCATATTCGAATCGATCTTCTTTGCTAAAAGTAATTTCAATTCCGTATTGGGCACTGCCTTCTGCAATAAATGATTGGGGTGTAAATAGGGGATATACCTGGTACTCATTCCAGTGTCTGCCCTTCACCAGCTTTTGTTCTAACAATACATTGTACAGATGATGTCCCGGATATCCTTCATGACAGGCCAGGTCAATAGCGCGATCGATGCAAATTGGCAGATCTGTATTAATTTGGATAAGGCTGTAGCTTTTTCCTTTATACCAATTATAACCAGACCATGGTTTATTGGTAACGTATTCAACCTCAAAGTTTTCTTCTTCAGGCATCTCTATGTGTTGCTTCACCCTCTTGCGTGCCTCATCTATTGCAGCCGAAAATACTATATCGAGTTTATCAGGTGGGATTATAAACTCGGAGCTGAACGCCACGTATCGGTCTGCTATTGTCCCTTCACCGGGTAGCGCATTATCCAGTTCATTCAATAGTGAGTCATATACTACCAAATCGGTATGAGGAGCAACCACATCATATAGCCTGAGTGATTCAACATCAAAGGGGTACTCTTTTCCGGAAAGCATATCCAGCTTTGTTCTGACAGCCTGGAGTTGTTTTACAAGAAATTGGTAACGTAATAATTCAACCTCTTCAAAGCTCATATCATCGATTGAACCTAGTTGATTGATTAAAGCAGTAGTTTGCCATTTTAATTCTTCATATGGCAATGCTTTTCGTACTTGTTTCTTCGGATTCCAGTTTTCAGGGCCATAGTAGGCATCTATAAAATCAGGATTGTATTGCCCAATTTCTAAAGCAAGCTTCACGTATTGGTTGGCAATGTCATCCAGACTTTTTGTTTGTGCTTTTTCGGGTGGTTTACAACCAGAAATTACAGATAATATCAGTGCTGCAAAAAATACGTTTCTCATCCAATTAGTTCCCAATAGACCTTATATCAACGATTACTCCAATTCTTTTTACGGATAATGAGGCATTAGGTTGATTTTTTTTGAAAATTCACTCAATATTCGGCAATTCAATGCTATCTGCCCATAAAAATTACGCCTATTGAAATTTCCAATCCTGTATAATCAATACGTGAATCAGAATATTGAATGTCAACGGTTTCAATGCCAGAAGAAACGCTACCTCCAGAGTAACTCCCACGTAAATTCATGTCTGAACCACCAATAAAATAGGTGGCTCCCACGGAAACACCGAATTGGTTGTTAATGTATTGAATGTATTCGGCACCAAATTCATATCCATAACCGATTTTATTGTCAAACTCAAAATCACTATTAACTACCTCCCAAAGCACTTGTTCTGCAATGGCTCTGTCGATGTTGCCGGTATTCAGTTTTGTTCCAAAATTATAAAAGGCAAAGCCACCTCCCTTTAGTTTGAAATCAAAGTACTCATTACCGAATTGTAAAATCAACTCCAGGGGAACCAGTACATTA
>JBDLIU010000096.1:0-14813 GCA_039714715.1 Bacteroidota bacterium | reverse complement strand
AATATTCTAGCGTAACTATTGCCAGGCGATATTACCGTTCCGGTGAAAGTGAGTATGAACTCAATGGTGTTCCCTGCAGATTGAAAGACATCACCAACCTGTTCCTCGATACAGGTGTTGCTTCCAATAGCTATGCCATCATTGAGTTAAAAATGGTGGATGACCTCCTTACCGACAAAGACAACTCAAGACGTGGCCTCTTCGAGGAAGCAGCCGGTATTTCTAAATTCAAAAAAAGGAAAAAAGAAACCCTTCGTAAGCTGAAAGGTACTGATGATGACCTTGACCGTGTTGAAGACCTGCTTTTTGAAATAGAAAAAAATCTCAAGTCACTTGAAAAGCAAGCCAGGCAAACACAACGGTATTATAAACTTAAAGAAGAGTATAAGGTAACCAGTGTAAGTCTTGCCAGGAAGACCATTAGTGAACATCGGGAGGTTTTTAATAACCTAACCGGGCAAATTGAAGAGGAGAACAATAAAAAAGTTGAACTTACCAAAAAAGTTGCCGAGAAGGAAGCTGAAATTGAAAAGCTCAAAAAACTCCTGATCAATAAAGAAAAAACTCTTTCTGAAAAACAAAAAGCACTTAATACGCATGTAAATGATATCAGGCAGTATGAGAGTGACAAGAAAATCAAGAATGAACGTCTCAGATTTCTTACCGATAAGAGTGATAACCTGAATGAACAACTTGAACTGGATAAAAAGAGTAATGAAAGGTCTGCCTTCAGTCTGCAGGGACTGAACCAGGAAGTTGAAATAGCAGCAAAACAGGTAAATGAGTCCAAAGAAAAACTTCTTGCACTTCAGGAGATTAAACAGGAACATGAAGCTAAGCTAACCGGTGCCCGTAAGGAATACGATGCGCTCAGTAGTTTACAAAGAAGTTTGCAGGAAGAAGTATTCCAGATTAAGAAAACCCTGGAAATTAACCAAATACAGATTGGTGCTCTCAAACAACAGCTCGAAAAGGCTGCCACCGATAGCTCAGAACAAAGTGCCAGCGTAGTTGAGTTTGAGAAAAAGCTTAATGCATTATCAAAAGAAATAACTGAAAAACAGAAGGCTCTTCAGAAAGAAGAGAACTATGAAGATCAGCTCAATAAGCAAATTGAAGATAAAAAATCTACCATCGAACTGGTTAAAGATGAACTAAGTGAAGTAAATCGTAAAATCGATGCAAACACAAATGAGTTTAACCTAACAAAGTCGTTGGTTGATAACCTGGAAGGGTTCCCGGAAGCTATCAGGTTCCTGAAAAAACAGGATTGGAACAAAAAAGCCCCACTCCTCTCCGACCTCATCACCTGTAGTGATGATTACAGGATCGCCATTGAGAATTATCTCGAACCACTTCTGAATTATTATGTTGTCAGTACAGAGGCCGATGCTTATAGAGCAATAAACCTCCTTAACGATGCTGCCAAGGGTAAAGCAAACTTCTTCGTCCTCGCTGACTTCGATAAGTACAAGTCAACACCTGGCAGGTTATACGAAAATGCTTCTCCTGCTTCTGAAATCATGGAGTATGAAGAGAAGTACAAACAATTAATCTCATATATTCTGGATATGGTTTATCTTGTGGATGGAGATGAGAAATCTATCCCAAATGACCCGGATTCAATTTTTATTACCAGGTCAGGAAAGATCACCAGACGTAAATACAGCATTTCCGGGGGATCTGTAGGACTTTTTGAAGGTAAGCGAATTGGTAGAGCCAAAAATCTGGTTAAGCTTGAGAAGACTATTAAAAATCTTAATGAGAAGCATGATAAGATTGCCGAAACGCTAAAAACATCGCAGGAGGAATTAATAAAACTGGAAAACAATACTCATAGGGATCTTATTGAGCAGTTGACAGAAGAGTTTAGCAAGCTAAAAGAAGAGAATGTTTCTGTATTAACCATGCAGGAGCAATTCACACAAATGATCTCCCAGGCCGACACCACTAAGGAAGATCTGCTTGGTCAGATTAACAAGCTGGAGGAAACTTCGAAACAACTTCCTGCAAAGGCCGATCGACAAGAGAAGGAATTGCTTGCAGTAAATAGTAAGCTGGAAAAAGCCAAGCAGGAACTCGAAGTACAAGAGGTACTGTTTAATGAACACTCCAGTAACTACAATAACGAAAACCTGCATTTTCATCAACAGGAAAACAAGGTGAAATCTCTGGAGCAGGAAATAAGCTTTAAACAATCTGCTTTTGATACCAGTAATGAGCGAATAGAAAGCAATAAAAAGAGCTTACTGGAAAATGAAAAAGAAATTAAGAACCTGATCGAGTCTGCAGAAGTTGCTGATGAAAAACTCATCGGCATGTATGAGGAGAAGGATAAATACGAAGCAGGAGTAAATGAAGCTGAAAAACAATACTATTCTGCCAGGGGAGATATTGATGAAAAAGAACAGGAAGAACGAAAGATTCAACACCAGAGAGAGAACATAGATGGCCTGCTATTGGAGCTTCATAATAGTTTAAATAGCACAAAACTTGAGCTAAGTAGTATAAGGGAACGACTTTCTGTAGAGTTTGAAATAAATATTGATGACCTGCTCAGTGAAAGTGAGGAGGCTGAAGATGAGAGAAGTGCTGAAGAGCTGGAAGAGGCTGTACAAAAGATTAAGGACAAAATTGAACGCATTGGTCCCATCAACCCGATGGCACTGGAAGCATTTGATGAAATTAAAGAGCGACATCAATTTATAACAGAGCAAAAGGAAGATCTGCTCAGGGCCAAGGAGTCATTACTAACGACCATTGACGAAATTGATCTCGTAGCCAAGGCTACTTTCCTGAAAGCATTTAATGAGATTGGACAGAATTTTATAAAGGTATTCCGATCACTTTTTAGAGATGAAGATGATTGTGATCTGATACTCATCGATCCTGATAATCCTCTTGAATCGGATATCGATATCATTGCAAAACCAAAAGGCAAAAAACCACTCAGTATCAATCAGCTATCCGGAGGTGAAAAAACGCTGACAGCTACATCTCTCCTATTTGCTATTTACCTTCTTAAACCAGCCCCTTTCTGTATTTTCGATGAAGTTGATGCTCCTCTCGATGATGCTAACATCGATAAGTTCAATAATATTATCAAGAATTTCTCGAATGAATCTCAATTCATTATTGTAACCCATAATAAGCGAACCATGGCCCATACGGACATTATTTATGGTATAACCATGCATGAGCAGGGTATATCTAAAGTGGTTCCTGTTGACCTCAGAGAATTGGTATAGATTTTGTATTTATAATAAAACAATTATGTAATTAATCCGTTAGATAATAGGATTAAAGATATTCAGTTACCTTTTAAATCTGATAAGTATAAACTAGTTGAGAGTTCTTTTAAATGTTCAAAAACTTAAAATAATATCATGATCAATTTAAAGACCGTAAAAATTGATTGGCCAAAACCAAAGCACTCAAAAGATATGCACGAGTTGCAAGACTATAAGAAGCATTTTCAACTTGCTGTAATAAATCTTGAACAAAATCTTATTGAGGAAAGAATGCCAGAATTAAAGAGATCTGCGTAATTCTATTTTTTAGAATCTTCTTCAAGGTTATCGATTCTTCCATCAAGAATCTTCACAAGTGTATTTCTCAATTCAAGGATTTGAGAGAAACTATTATTAGTTAAAATAATTATTGAATTGCGGGTACCCAGCTGTCTTTCCAGGTATGTCCTGAACCCGGCAAGCCCTCCGGTATGATAAACAAGCTTTCCTTGAAGGTTATTACCAGTTTCCCAGCCATATGCATAATTACGAACTCTTCCGTTTTCCAACACTAAAGGTTTATATAGTTCATTAAGTGTTTCTTTTTTTATGAATTCCCCACTATTCAAAGCTTGCTCCCACTTATACAGATCATAAGCAGTTGCGTAAATACCCCCATCGCCAACCGTAAGAAGGTTATAATCATTTGATCTAAATCTTGATGTGTATCCCTTAACCCGAGGATTTAAGCTGGATGTGGTTGTAAATACAAAAGCATTTTGCATATTAAAACGATCAAAAATTTCCTCATGGAAATACCTGTCTATTGTTTGTCCTGTAGCTACCTGTATTACCATTGCCAGCAATACATATCCGGAATTACTATATTGGAATTTATACCCGGGTTTAAAATCAAGATACTTTCTTTTCACCAACGCTTCGTAGACATCCATATTTGTGGTACCGTTTTCTGCAATACCCATTGTGAAATAATCAGGTACGCCAGAAGTATGTGAAAGTAAATGCCTGATCTTTACAACATCAAATGTACCCGGCATTAATGGTAAAAATTTTGTCACAGGGTCTTCCAGAGACAACTTGTTTTGTTCACTGAGTCTCAAAATAGAGGCTGCCGTAAATTGCTTAGCTAATGAGGCAAGATAAAAAGGCAAATCACGATCAAGAGGTTCTTCATTTTCAAAATCCGCAAATCCAAAGGTGTTTTCATAGACTATTTGATCGTCCTCTACTACGAGTATCGATCCATTAAAACCTTTGTTGTCATAGTAATCGAAAATAAGATCTTCAATCAGATCCCCTTTGGTAAGTGCAAACTCCTCTACCCGACCCTGCCCACAAACAAACGCAGTACTGGATATTAATAGAATAAAAAATAGTTTGAGTTTAAGAACCATAGGATAAAATTAAAAAACAAAACTTAAATATCCAGTAAACTGGCTACAGCATATCCCAGAAGTGTGATTTTTTAACAGTATTTATCTAATTTTTACATTTTTCCCTTTTACCACAATGATGATCTTAAGTAATACTTACTTTTGTGAGTTCAAGAATGGCAATTTTTACTACCTAGTTAAACTGTGGATACACAAAAAAACTTTATAATCGATTTTGACAGCACTTTCACCCAGGTAGAAGCCCTCGATGAATTGTGCGAAATATCACTTAAGGATAATCCTGAAAAAGATCTGATTCTTCAAAAAATTAAGGACATCACCAACCAGGGAATGGCCGGTGAACTCTCTTTCCGGCAATCACTTGAAGAAAGAATATCGCTGGTAAAAGCTAACAATTCTCATCTTCCCGAATTGGTGGAAAGACTAAAGGGTAAAATCACAAAATCGTTTTTAAGAAACAAAGAATTCTTTCGGGAGCATAAGGACCATGTTTATATTTTGTCCAATGGTTTTAAGGAATTCATTTGCCCTGTAGTTAAAGAGTTTGGCTTTAAGCCTTCTAATGTTCTGGCCAACACTTTTGAGATAGATAAAGATGGCAACATTATCGGTTTTGATAAAAACAATGTGCTTAGTCAGAACCAGGGTAAGGTTAAAAAGATTGAGGAACTCAACCTCGATGGTGAAGTTATTGTCATTGGCGATGGCCATACAGACTATGAAATAAAATCAGCAGGTAAGGCACATAGATTCTTTGCTTTTACTGAAAATGTGGAGCGGGCAAGTGTAATAGCCAATGCTGACCATGTGGCACCAAGCTTCGATGAGGTATTATATCTTACCAAGATGCATAAGACCCTCTCCTATCCAAAAAACAGGATAAAAGCGTTACTGGTTGAAGGAATCCATCAGGATGCTGCAGACATGATGCGTGAAGAAGGCTATACGGTAGAGCTTATTTCAACAGGGCTTGATGAAGACGAACTGATTGAAAAAGTTAAGGATGTATCGATTCTTGGAATCCGGTCTAAAACCCAGGTTACTAAACGTGTGCTTGATAATGCACCCAGGCTCCATGCTATAGGAGCATTTTGTATTGGCACAAATCAGATTAATATTGAGGAATGTCAAAACAGGGGTATCGCTGTTTTTAATGCTCCATACAGTAATACGCGATCAGTAGTAGAACTTGCCATTGCAGAAATGATATTGTTGTTAAGGAACATTCCTGATAAAATGACTGGTATGCACCAGGGAAAATGGGAGAAGTCAGCCAGTAAAAGTAATGAGATCAGGAATAGTTCATTAGGTTTAATCGGTTATGGCAACATTGGTTCTCAATTATCCATCCTTGCAGAAGCGCTTGGCTTAAAGGTCTACTACTATGATATCGATGAAAAGTTAGCATTAGGTAATGCTACCAAATGTAATTCAATGGAAGAATTGCTGAAAATCTCAAATATCGTATCGCTGCATGTAGATGGCCGGCCTGAAAACACCAATCTGATTGGAGAGAGAGAATTTGATATGATGCGCCAGGGCGTGGTCTTTATAAACCTTAGTCGAGGGCAGATTGTAGAGATTGAAGCGCTTAAGAAAAATATAGAATCCGGCAAGATTAGAGGAACTGCCGTAGATGTTTTTCCTTATGAGCCTAAAAACAACCAGGAACAATTTGTGTCTGATTTAAGAGGTATGCCCAATACAATTCTTACACCACATATAGGTGGAAGCACACTGGAAGCGCAGGTTAATATTGCTTCATTTGTACCGGAAATGCTTGTTAACTTTATTAATACAGGGAACACTTCTACCAGTGTAAACTTCCCAAGGTTACAGTTGAAAGTACATAAAAATGGACACAGACTCATTCATATCCATCAAAATGTTGCCGGTGTTCTTAGTAAAATTGACCGTTGTCTGGCCAGTCATGGAATCAATATTGTGGGTCAATATCTAAAAACCAATGAAAATATCGGTTATGTTATTACTGATATTAATCGAGAATATCCAAAATCGGTTATCAATGAGCTCAAAGAAATAGAAGGTACAATTAGGGTGCGAGTACTATTCTAAAAGAAAATAACATGAAGTCATTTAAAACAATCTACACTTATCTTGTCTCAATTTCATTAATTCTGATTTCCTTATCATCAAGTGCTCAGCAATCAGCATATTTTGATAATGTATCATCCCTTGATAAGACTCTTGAATCACTTTATGCGGTGATTTCGGGAGAAAAGGGTGAAGAAAGAGATTGGGACCTGTTCAGGTATCTTTTTCACAAGGATGCCAAACTTATACCAGCAAGAAAACTGGAATCAGGTGTTTATCAGGCTGGTTTCATGACACCCGATCAATACGTTACCAATGCCGGAAAATGGCTGGTTGAAAACGGTTTCTTTGAAAAGGAAATTCATAGAACAGTGGATACTTTTGGCAGTATTACACAGGTATTCAGTACTTATGAGTCGTATCGCAGTGCAACAGATGAGAAACCATATGTAAGGGGAATTAACAGCATACAACTAATGTATGACGGTAATAGGTGGTGGATAATCAATATTTACTGGACTTCTGAAACACCAGATAACCCAATACCGGAAGAGTACCTTCCTAAGCAGTAATTCTAAGTTATATTGGTAGCAACAATACTACTGCTTCACAATTGGCAAACTAACTTGAGATGGAAACTGCTTCGAATGATGAACCTTGTTAAGAGCAATAACACCCTCCTTCTCGTCATAATTATTACCTCCCGTGTTCAGATTCCTTGCAAACCGCGGAAAATTACTGCTTGATATCTCAATTCTAATACGATGTCCCTTCTTAAAATAATTACTTGTTGATAATGGTGTTAGATCAACCTTATACACTTTCCCTTCCTCCATAAAAACCTCCTTATCATATCCTTCTCTATATCTCACCCTTTGAATGGTTTCATCCAGGTTGTATGCTGTACCATCAGGATATACATCAATTAGCTTAATTGTAAAATCTGTATCTTTTACATCTGAAGAAACATAGAGTGTTGCTTCAATAAATCCTGATACTTCTATCCCTTCTTCTAAAGGTTCTGTTGAATAAACCAGGATATCTTCACGGGTTTCCATTTCCTGCTGATCAAATGCCCCACCATGCACAGCATTTCCCGTACAACATACATTTCCTCCATGAGATGGTACCGGATTCATTGGATCATAGGTAAAACTATCCGGATTATCCTTCTTCCCAGGCATTTTTGTGGCTAGCACCCCTGTTCCTGATGATGTATTAGCATTACCATCACTGTTAAGATAAAAGGTAGTTGACCTGGCATTTTCAGGTGGCCATGTTTCTGATGCCTGCCATTTATTAATACCCATGGTATAATACTGAATCCTTGGAGTTTTTTCTTTAAAATCATTCTTTTCTTCTTTTAACCACAAATCGAACCAGGCATATATTTGCTCTTCGTAGTTTAGCCTTGCATCACCAACACTTCTTTCACCAACAATTGTATTTTCCGTAGCTCTTGTATAGCTACAGTGTAATACAGGGGCAATAACCATATACTGATTATCCCTGATATCAGGATTTTTCGCATTATTCCGAACATGATTAAATAGTGCGATATTGGGACTTATTGATACATCGTACCAAGAGGCAAACCAGAAACTGGGCACACCTATCTCCATATCATCATGATATAGGCCGCCTTCATACCAATCTTTATGATCAGGCTTTCTTCGCACCATTTTATCAAAAACTTCTTGTTTACCATGGATATTTTTAAGAATATCCTGAATAGGTAAATGCTTCAATGCTTCTGACATATCCACAGGTGGATTTTGCGGTGCCAGGTCATAGAACCTCGATATCCTAATTAAATCTTCCTGTGTTGCACCCTGAGGAATCCTTGGTTTAAACTTGTCATGTTCCACACCATAAAGCCACGCAAAAAACAACATTTGCTCCACTCCTCCTCTATACCAGTTACCTTGCTCATAATACTCACCTACGCGACCAATGCCAGCACCGTAAGCCTGGGGAACCATGGCTGCATGTGAAGGGTGATCCAGTGCTGCAACTGCCATTTGCCATTCTGCAGTAGAAGAACATCCAAGAGTTCCTATTTTACCATTCGACCATGGTTGATCTTTCATCCAGGTGAAAGCATCATATCCATCGGTTAAGGGTATTCCCAGAATATCCCATTCTCCTTCAGAAAAATACCTGCCACGTTCGTTTTGTACAACATATGCATAACCACGCTTAACTGCTTCATAGGCTCTTTGAGCAGTGCGAGAGCTTTTCTTTCCATCACGCCATGTATTAAAATTATAGGGTGTTCTAGAGAATATAATTGGTACTTTTTCATCAGTTTTTGGTCGATAAATATCTGTTGCCAGTCTAATACCATCTCGCATTGGCATCATAACCTTCTGCTCAACAATAGCGATTTCTTCCAGTTTCTTAAAAACATCATCTTGTGCATATAAAAAAGAACCACTTAATAGAATATTGCCTAGTACAAACAATATCAGAATCACTCGATTTCTCATAACTAATGAAATTAAGATTGTATAAATGAAAGGGATAAATATAGATAATAATGCGCAGTTAAGAACGAGACCTTATACAGGTGGTTAATTCTCAATAATCTAATTAAACCACAGTGCCGTCAGATGTTACTATCTGACGAAGGGCAAATTATTTATTAGGTAGTCCTTAATAATTGTTTTTATAAACAATTTCCCATGCATTTAGGGAGCTTTTCTCGTGTAGCTTCTTTTGCTACGAACATCGGTATTCGCTGATTTTGGCCATTTTAGGGGTTCGCAAGCTACTTCTTCATTTTATTTTGCTTGTCCAAAATAAAACGAAGCAACCTGCCTGCGCAGGCAGGAACAAAAAGACACCACGAATAATGTAGCATAATCCACGTTTATGTTTGTATAATGTATAAAAACAGTGTTTACAAGGCGTGTTGTTCTGAAAATAAATACTGAAAGGATTATGCTACCGCACTATTCGTGGGCACCCGCCCGCAAACAAAATAATAAACAAGGGAATCCTTATTAGATGTCAGGTGTTCTCATCTGACATCACCGGGTAGATACAGTTTATCCTCGACAATTTAGAGTGAACGTAGCATTTTAAGCTGACGTTTCAGGCCATCTAACTGCATCTTAGCTTTGTCAATTTTTGCATTTACCTCTTTTCTCAGCTTATCAGTTGATTTGGAATGAGTGAAAAACTCAAGGTTATTTTGCCACAAAGCAACATCATCCTCCAATTTATTAATCTGTCTTCTGACGGCTTGTTCTTTGTGATACAATTCCTGCTCAGAGTGCTCAGAACTTGCAAGATCAGTGAATTCAGCCTCCAGGCTAATCTCAGTTTTCTCTTTTTCGTTAATAATTGTAAGATTGTTGAGAAACTCTCCAACTATCTGCTGAAATTCATCTTTGACAGAATGGATATTCTTTTTTGGCACATACCCTATTTCAAGAAATTCAGCTCTCAGCTTATTGAACTCATCCAGGCTTTTATCTGCATTCTCAGAAAGCTTTTTAATCTCCCCTATAATCTCCTTCTTTTTAGCCAGGTTCTGCTTATAAATTTCCTGAGCATTCTTGAATCCTAAACGTTTATTTTCAAAGAAATGATCACAGGCGGCTTTGAATTCCAGGTAAATTTTCTTTCGCTTCTTCTCAGGAACAGGACCAATATCTCTCCATTGGTTTTGAAGTCTCTTTAATTCATTGGCTGTCTTATCCCATTCTTCACTATCCTTTAATTCTAATGCCTTTTCCAATAAAGCTTCCTTCTTAACAAGGTTAGCATCCCGATCAGCTTCAAGTTTCTTAAAGAACTGGTGTTTATTACTGAAGAACTTCTTAAAAGCAGACCAGAATTCCTTATTGATCATTTTTGCTTTGTCCTTAGGCAAACCACCTATGTCTTCCCATGCTTTCTGAATTGCCAGTAGCTCCTTGGTTTTATCATTCCACTCTTTTATACGATCCGAATTAAACTCAAGGTATGTTCTGATCTTTTCTATTAACTCCTGTTTCTTATCAAGGTTCTCATTAAGTTCTGACTTAAGCTCCTGAACAAATTCCTTTCTTCTCTTATATACTTTATCAGATGCTGCCTTAAACCGCTGCCATAGCTCCTCTTGTAAATCCTGAGGAACAGGGCCTAAATGCTTAAAATCATGATGCAGATCATTTAAACCCTTAATTGCTTCACGCAGGTTCTTAACACCTTCCAATTCTTCTGCTTTCTCACAAAGAACAATTTTTGATTCATAGTTCTTTTTTCGGTCCAGTTCTTTCAGCTCAAAATAGATACTTCGCTGATCGTAAAATCTATGTACTAATGCATTATAATTAGCCCAAAGCGTACGTGAATTTTGGGGAGGCACATCACCAAGGTCCTTCCACTTTTGCTGAATGGTCTTAAACTGATTAAAACTACCACTGGATTCTTCGGAATCTACAAATTGTCTTAACTCCTCTAATACCTTTTCCGCAAGTATCAGGTTATCAGCTCTCTCCTTATCTTGTTCTTTATGCTTTTTAGACTTTTTGTCTTTAATAAGCTTATAGTTTGCATCAAACCTTAATGAAAGCTCATCAGGCTTGTAACTAAAATTATCTGCTTCACCTCCTTCTTCAATAAACTTATCCAATGCAGCCTGACGCTCATCATTGCGAATTTTATTGAATATTGGCGCTATTTTCTTTAATAATTTGTCAGCCCTGAAAGGATTCTCGTCCTTACCCAGTTTCTTAACAACCTCAATCAATTCTTCTTTCGACATCTCCGAGAAATTTAAATTCTCGTACTCATCTTCTTTAGCTGCCTCCTCCTTGTCAGAGCTATCTTCTGATGCTTTAACTTCATCTTCTTTGCCAGAATCATCTTTAGCCTCAGCAGGCTCATCTGCAGTATCCCTGGCTTCTTCTGTCGGTTCTGCTTTAGATTCTTCTTTAGCTTTTGTTTTAGGTTCTGCTTTAGGTTCTTCTTTAGGTTCTGCTTTAGGTTCTTCTTTAGGTTCTGCTTTAGCTTCTGCTTTAGGTTCTGCTTTAGCTTCCTCTTTAGATTCCTCTTTAGACTCTTCCTTAGATTCCTCTTCAGTCTCTTTTTCAACAATCACCAGCTCTTCTTTTACAGGATTATCCTCAGAAAGTTTGCTTTCTTCAGTGATCAGTTTAACATCATCTGATTTTGGCTCCTCTTCAGTATTTTGCACAGATTGCTCCGATTCGGTCGAATCATTGACAGGTTGTTCTTCAGAAACAGATTCTTTATCCGCTTCTACCTCAGGGGTTTTCTCATCGGGCTTATTGGTACTGCTGTCTTCTACAGGGTTAGCCTCCTTTGGAGCTTCAGATTCCTCCTGGGGTTGATTTTGTTTTTCATCTTTTTCCGCGTAAGAGCTCTGCTCTTCGCTTGTTACAGAATCCTCAGATCCTGTGACTTGGTCCTTCTCCATCGTCTTTTATTTACACCTCTAATCTAAGGCAAACATAACAAAACTATCTGTCAGTTCAACCTTGGGTCTTCAGGATATTTTGCATACATCGAAAATCTGCCACCCATTTTCTTCAAAACTGCCTTCCACATGTTTTCCGGGCTGGTTTCAAAGATAAAATCGGTATTGTCCGGCTTAAAAACCATCCAGGAACTCTCCTCTATTTCATCTGATAACTGACCCGAAGCCCAGCCTGAATAGCCTAGAAAGAATCTAACATCTTCATCTTTAACCATCTTGTCATGCAACCAGCTAAGCATCAGGTCAAAATTCCCACCCCAGTACAAATTGTCAATTACATATTCTGCACCTGCAAGGCTGTCATCTTTATGAATAAAATGTAGGGTATTTTGCTCAACCGGTCCTCCAATATACACAGGAACTTCAATACTTTCAGCATCCTTTAAGATATCCTTGATCTTCACTTTAGATGGCCTGTTAAGAACAAATCCAAAGCTACCCTCATCGTCATGTTTGCACAATAATATTACCGTACGATCGAAGTTTGCATCAGGCAAATGTGGCTCAGAAACAAGCAAGCAACCATTTGATGGCTTAAGATTGTTATTATAGTTGAAGTAAATGTTATTCATCTTGTAAAGACTAATCTAAACAATTGTTCTATTGAAATCAATGTTTAATTAAAATACCCTTGAAATAAAAGAACGGGATGTTAATACAAATTGTTCCATTAATTATCTATGAATTCAAGATATTTTGGTATGTATTCTATTTATTTTTGCGCTAACAATGGGACGAGATATTTCACAGATCAGAAGGGAATATGCCGGCAAATATCTTAATGAAGAAACAGCAGGCAAAGACCCTATTACACTTTTTAACCAGTGGTTTGATGAAGCTATTGCCGCTGAAGTTCTTGATGCCAATGCCTTTACACTTTCAACCATAAGTGCTGATGGCAGACCGGACGGGAGAATCCTTTTAATCAAGGGTGTTGAGGATGGCAAATTTGTTTTTTATACCAATTATAAAAGTAAAAAAGGTAAGGATCTGGAGGCCAATCCTATTGGAGCCATGACCTTTTACCATAAAGAACTGGACCGCCAAATCAGGATTGAAGGCATTGTTGAAAAATATGAAGGTAAACCTGCTGATGAGTACTTCTCTACAAGACCCATTAAAAGCAGAATAGGTGCCTGGATATCGAAACAGAGTTCACCGATACCTTCTCGTATTCATTTAATGAGAAAATTTACTGAATATAGTCTGTCGCATATAGGACAACCGGTTGGCAGGCCACCATTCTGGGGAGGTTTTGCCCTCTCCCCTGATCATATGGAATTTTGGCAAGGCAGACCAAGCAGACTGCATGACCGAATCAACTTCAGACTGATCGATGGTGCCTGGACAGTAGAGAGACTTTCTCCATGATATGAACACTTACTTTGAACGGTACGCCTATCCTGAAATACTTTTTACAGATGAGCCGGATCAATCATTAAGTATAAGTGTTGTAATACCTTGCTTTAATGAACCGGATATTACGCCCACCCTCAATAGCCTCAATAATTGCACATCTGTTCCAGGAGTTGAAGTAATTATCATTGTAAATGAGCCTGATAACTGCAACGAGGAAATAAGGAAACAAAACCTTGTTACAATACAGGAAATTGAGAAATGGAGAGCCCAAACGGATACTAATTTCAAATTACTTGTCCATCACCTGGTGGCCAGGAAAAAAGATGCGGGTGTTGGTTTAGCCAGAAAAGTGGGAATGGATGAAGCCGCTCGCAGATTTGAAACGGTTAAAAATCCCAAAGGAGTAATATGTTGTTTTGATGCTGATGCAACCTGTGAACCTAACTACCTTGTATCAATTCAACATCATTTTGTTATGCCGGCAAAGAGGCCCCATGGGGCTTCGATTTATTATGAGCATGATATAGATGATGAAATTCCTCTCATGAGTAACGGGATAATTCAGTATGAACTTCATCTTCGTTATTATTCACATGCATTGGCTTATACGGGATTCCCTTACCCTTTTCAAACAGTAGGAAGTTCTATGGTGGTCAGGTCGGATATCTACCAGAAGATTGGTGGCATGAACAAAAGAAAAGCCGGTGAGGATTTCTACTTCCTACACAGGGTGATGCCCACGGGGAACTATATTAACATTAAGGATACCGTAATCTATCCCTCTGCACGAATATCTGACCGTGTGCCCTTTGGAACAGGTAAAGCCATGCAAAAATGGCAAGAGGAAAATCCGGAAGAATATTACACCTATAATTTGCATTCATTTACTGATTTAAAGCAACTATTCTCTAAACGGAATGATTTTTTCAGCAGCACCAAAGAGACAACAGATGCATTAATTTCGTCTATGCCTGAGAGTATTCAATCTTTTTTACAGGATGAGGCTTTCGAAAGCATTATTGTAAGACTAAAAAAGCAAAGCACAAATCTCGTTAACTTTGAAAAGAACTGGTTTCATTTTTTTGATGGATTCAAGGTGTTGAAATTCCTGCATTTTGCCCGCGATCATTACCACCCAAACAAACCCGTAAAAGAAGAAGCAGGCGAGCTCGTAAGCCCAACGAATATGGAGGCAAAAGCAACAAAAGAAAGTGCGAGAGACTGGTTGTTATTTTACAGAGAGCAAGACAGCCAAGGTTAGCA
>JBDLIU010000095.1:0-14819 GCA_039714715.1 Bacteroidota bacterium | reverse complement strand
TTTCTTTGCAATTGAACTTATCAAGAAAGACGGAGGGATAGGGCCCTGTGAAGTCTTAGCAACCTTGGCAAACTTGGTGCTAATTCCCTTTTAAGACCGTAGTGTCTTGATGAAGATGAGGCGATAATTCATTCCGCTCTTTCTTGATGTACTATGATTAGATGGAAAGAGTTAATCTGAAAGAAATATTGACAAAGCGAATTCTTGTGCTGGATGGTGCCATGGGTACGATGATCCAGGACTATAAGTTCGAAGAAGAGGATTTTAGAGGGGATATTCTGACTTCACATACGCAAC
This sequence comes from Bacteroidota bacterium, assembly GCA_039714715.1. GTDB lineage: Bacteria > Bacteroidota > Bacteroidia > Cytophagales > Cyclobacteriaceae > S012-113. The sequence continues at coordinate 14,522 of JBDLIU010000095.1, read as the reverse complement.
CATTGAAAGGCAATAATGACTTTCTATCTCTTACAAGACCTGATGCTATTGAAGAGATTCATAAGGCTTATTTCGAGGCTGGGGCCGATATCGCAGAAACCAATACTTTTAATGCTACAAGCATATCACAAGCTGATTATGGTACTGAAGAATATGTTTATAAAATGAATTTCGAATCGGCCAGAATTGCTCGCAAGGCTGCCGACTATTACACAGATAAAACACCTGAGAAGCCACGGTTTGTGGCTGGTTCTATGGGACCAACCAATAGAACAGCAAGTTTGTCACCCGATGTGAACAATCCGGGATATCGGGCTGTAACTTTTGATGATTTGAAAAAAGCATATAAGGAACAGGCAAAAGGATTGCTTGAAGGAGGTGCCGACATGCTTCTTGTGGAAACTGTTTTTGATACTCTAAATGCTAAAGCAGCGCTGTTTGGGATTCAGGAACTGTTTGATGAAACAGATAATGAGGTACCAATAATGGTTTCGGGAACAATTACTGATGCAAGTGGAAGAACCTTAAGTGGGCAGACTGCCCATGCGTTCCTCGTTTCTATAAGTCATATGAATCTGTTATCGGTGGGGCTCAACTGCGCACTGGGAGCTGACCAGCTCCGGCCGCACCTACAGGTGCTGGACAAAGAATCACCATTCTTTGTCAGTGCGCATCCTAATGCAGGATTGCCTAACGAATTTGGGGAATATGATGAAACTCCTGAAATAATGGGTAAGCAAATAGAAACCTACCTGGAAGAAGGCCTCGTTAATGTGATTGGTGGCTGCTGTGGAACTACGCCTGATCATATTAAAGTGATTGCGGAATTGGCCGAAAAATATTCCCCACGTTTAACTAATAACTGATGGCTGATAGCAAACCTCTTATATTAAGCGGACTAGAACCATTGGTTATAACTCCAGAATCCAATTTTGTCAATATTGGAGAGCGTACCAATGTGGCTGGTTCAAAGAAATTCCTAAGACTTATTAAGGAAGAACAGTATGATGAGGCATTAAGTGTGGCGCGTGAGCAGGTTGAAGGTGGTGCACAAATCATCGATGTGAATATGGATGATGGCATGATTGATGGGAAAACTGCTATGGTTACCTTCCTTCATCTTATTGCCTCAGAGCCTGATATTGCCAGGGTGCCGGTGATGATCGATTCATCCAAATGGGAGATCATTGAAGCAGGTCTGAAATGCATACAAGGTAAAGGGATTGTCAACTCAATCAGCCTGAAAGGAGGGGAGGAAGAATTTATCAGGCATGCTAAACTGATAAAGCAGTATGGTGCGGCTGTAATCGTAATGGCCTTTGATGAAGAGGGTCAGGCCGATACATTTGAGAGAAGAATCAGCATTTGTGAAAGGGCTTATAATATCTTAATTAAGGAAGTGAACTTTCCTTCTTCAGACATCATTTTTGATCCTAATATTTTCCCGGTTGCCACAGGGATGGAAGAGCATAACCTCAATGCAGTAAATTTTTTCAAAGCAACTAGATGGATAAAGGATAATCTGCCAGGAGCAAAAGTTAGTGGAGGAGTAAGCAATGTATCCTTTTCATTCAGGGGTAATAATACGGTACGTGAAGCTATTCACGCAGCCTTTTTGTTCTGTGCAATAGAAAATGGCATGGATATGGGCATTGTTAATCCGGCTTTATTGGAAGTATATGACGAAATCCCGAAAGAGTTACTTGTGTATGTTGAAGATGTTCTTTTATACAGAAGGGATGATGCTACAGAACGACTATTGGCTTATGCCGAAACTGTAAAAGGTGAAAAGAAGTCAACTACTGCAGATTTAGCGTGGAGAAAAGGGCCTTATGATGAACGACTTCAACATGCATTGGTAAAAGGACTGCCAGAATATATTGATGAAGACACAGAAGAAGCAATGCAGCAACTGGGGTCACCATTAGAGGTTATTGAAGGACCCTTGATGGATAGCATGAACCAGGTTGGGGAGTTGTTTGGCTCAGGTAAGATGTTTTTACCGCAGGTGGTGAAAAGTGCCAGGGTTATGAAAAAGGCGGTGGCTTATCTGACTCCATTCCTTGAAGAAGAAAAGGAAGGAGGTGCTGCAAAGGCAAAAATATTATTGGCCACTGTAAAGGGTGATGTACATGATATTGGAAAAAATATTGTTGGTGTTGTATTAAACTGCAATAGCTATGAGATCATTGACCTTGGGGTTATGATTTCAGCAGAAAAGATAATTGAAGAGGCTAAGGCTAAAAATGTTGATGCTATCGGTTTAAGTGGACTAATAACACCTTCACTTGATGAAATGGTTCATGTGGCTAAGGAGATGGAGCGAGAAGGACTGAAGATTCCATTATTAATTGGTGGAGCTACCACAAGTAAAATACATACAGCGGTTAAAATTGATCCGCACTATACCGGCACTGTAGTGCATGTGCATGATGCTTCGTTAAGTGTTCCGGTTACAGGGAAATTACTTAATGATAATGATAATTCGAGCAAGATAAAGAAAGATTATGCTGCATTAAGAGCAGATTATCTTGATAAGAAATCTGCTAAAAAGCTTATACCTTTTGAAAAAGCTCAAAGAAATGCACTCGTATTCAACTGGAATGAATATGAATCCAAAGAGCCAGTTTTAAAAGGGAAATTGGTTGAGAAAGATTATCCGCTAAGAGAGATAAGAAACTACATCGACTGGTCGCCATTTTTTAGAACATGGATGTTGAAAGGTAAATACCCGGCAATATTGGATGATAATGTTGTTGGTGAGGAAGCCAAACGATTATATAGTGATGCTAATACGATGCTTGATGAGATTATTGAAAAGAATCTTTTACAGGCAAAATTGGTAATTGGAATTTATCCTGCTTATTCTGAGGGAGAGACAGTTTTAATTCAAAATTGGGAAAGTAAAGAGGTCATAGATAGTTTTCATTTTGTAAGACAGCAGAATAGTAAAGCTGAGGGTAAGCCAAATTTATGTCTTGCAGATTATATTATGCCTCATAATTCCAATAACCAGGATTACCTTGGTTTTTTTACCGTTACAGCAGGCAATGGCATTGAAAAACTGATTGATCAGTATGAAAAAGATCACGATGACTATAAAGTGATTATGGTCAAGGCTATTGCTGACCGGTTAGCTGAGGCTTTTGCGGAATTGATGCACGAAAAAGTAAGGAAAGAGTATTGGGGCTATGCCAATGATGAGTCATTATCCAATAGTGAGCTGATTGCAGAAGAGTACCGGGGAATCCGACCTGCACCTGGTTACCCGGCTTGCCCTGATCATTCTGATAAGAGAAAGATATTCGACATACTTAAAGTAACTGATGAGATCGGAGTGACACTAACTGAAAGTTGTGCCATGTACCCGGCTGCTTCGGTGAGTGGATTTTATTTTGCACATCCCGAGGCGAAGTATTTTGGTGTGGGAAAGATTGACATAGACCATGTTGAAGCAATCGCTATTAAGAATGAACAAACATTAGAAGAAACAGAAAAGTGGCTCAGGCCACAACTTAATTATAAATAACAAACTTGGCGTCTCTGCGTCTTTGCGAGATATAAACCAACTAGATAATCACAACAAAATTTAGAATGAAAGTAATTGACCATATAAAAAATGCAAAACAAACCTTTTTCAGCCTGGAGATTTTGCCTCCCAGAAAAGGTGAAAATATAAATGACCTGTACGATCACCTTGATCCTTTGATGGAGTTCAAGCCACCGTTTGTAGATGTAACCTATCATAGGGAGGAGTATGTTTACAAAAAGATGCCTAATGGGCTTTTACAGCGAAAAACAACCAGGAAAAGACCAGGAACAGTGGGTATTTGTGCGGCTATTACCAATAAGTATAAAGTGGATACCGTACCTCATATTATCTGTGGAGGTTTCACCAAAGAAGAAACAGAGGATGCATTGATTGACCTGAATTTTTTGGGTATTGATAATGTGCTCGTTATCAGGGGAGATGCCATAAAGTCGGAGCCCAGGTTTGTTCCGGATCCAGAGGGCAATAACTATGCGATTGACTTATTACATCAGGTTAATGATATGAATAATGGTATTTATCTCGATGATGAGTTGAAGAATGCAACAAAGACAAATTTCAGCATTGGGGTGGCAGGTTATCCGGAAAAACATTTCGAAGCTCCTAATATGAAGAGCGATCTTAAATACTTAAAGCAAAAAGTTGATGCAGGAGCTGACTACATTGTCACCCAGATGTTTTTTGATAACCAGAAGTATTTCGATTTTGTTGATAAATGCAGAGCAGCGGGTATTGATGTACCAATAATACCAGGTATAAAGCCTATTACAATTCTGGATCATCCAAGCATATTACCCAGTACATTCCACATTGATCTTCCTGAAGATCTTGCTGATGAGGTTGAGAAGTGTAAAACGAATGAGCAGGTGAGAGAAGTGGGAGTAGAGTGGGCTGTGCAGCAATCTAAAGAATTAATGGAATATGGAGTGCCAGGCTTACATTATTATTCTATGGGTAAGGCTGAGCCTGTGTATAGGATTGCAAAGCAACTTTTCTAGTAAAAGAAAAAGGGCACCAATTTATGATGACCCTTTATTTGCGGTTATTGGATTATTTTTTTTCGTTCAATCTAAATTCGATTGGAATTACCATAGTTACAGCCCTGGGTTTACCATCAACCATCATGGGTTCCCAATTAGGTGAGTTCTCCATAATGCGCATTGCTTCCTCATCACAACCAGATCCTATTCCTCTTTTTAGGTTGACATTACTTACACTACCATCTTCATTAACCAGGAATTCCACAAACACTTTTCCTTCTACACTATTTTCCTTTGCTTTTTCAGGATAACTAATGTTTTCCTGAACATATTGGTAAAATGCGTGCATTCCACCTGGGTAATTTGGATGACTTTTTGATTCAGATATTTTTTCTTGCTCAAGTTGTTTTTCATACTGTTCTATATGCTCAACATAATCAGGATGTTTGAATGTAATAGGTAGTACCATTCTTTGTTTCACTATCTTTCCACTTTGTTTGCCGGGAGTCCAGGGTGGAGAGTTTTTTACTACCAGTAATGCTTCTTCATCACAACCTGCACCAATCCCTCTTAGAATTTTAACTTCTTCTAAACTCCCATCCTTTTGAACAACGAACTCGACAAATATTCTACCAGAAAGGCCTTTGTCAAGCGCTTCTTGAGGGTACTTTAAATTTTCACCTACATATTTATAAAACTCTTCAATTCCACCTTCAAACGATGCGGGTTCTTCAACCACCTGGAATACTTCATCTTCGAGCTGTCCTTCAATATGCTTGTTTACATCCGTTAGATTTTGAGTTTGACATGAAAAGATATATAACGTTCCAGTAACTATAGTTAGCATACTGGCAACCTTCCATGGATTAATGTTTTTCTTTAGTTTTTTCATAAATTTTAATCGTTTTGTTAGAGGTGTGTCATTGAACGAATTGGCCAGGGAAATTCCGTATTGCCCTAATGTATTATTAATTAATGTTGCTATATAGTCGTTACCAGAATTAGATTTCAATGCATAGCTATCAGCCTGGTATTCATGGAGTTGTTTTAATTCTTTAATAGTGACCCAAATTGATGGTACCCACCAAAAGGGGATTGCCAGAAGGTTGAGTATTAAAAGATCATAACTATGAAAATGCTTCCTGTGTGCTTCTTCATGCCGCACGATGTCTTCGATATCATCATAATGATCTTTATTTATAAATATCCAGGAGAAAAAAGTAAAACTATTATCCAGATTTGGATTATGCATTATCTGAATACCATTTACATAATCTGATGAACTGTTTCTATAGAGAATTATTAGTTTCAGTAATGCTATAATGAATCGTATGGCAACAATATGAGCGCCTGATATTAATATCCAATCTAGTATGGATAGTTTTTCGTGCCAAGTCTGAATACCATTAATACTTTCTATAGAAACTGCAGGAAGTACTATTGTATTTACAACTGCTGTTACATCCAAATTATCTATTGGTGTATAATTTGGTAGTTCTATTAAAGGAATTGTTAAGGCCAGGATTGTTGACCCAAGCAGATATATTCTAAGTAAATTTAGTTGAGTTTCTTTACTTAAAAACAGCTTGTAAATAACAAAAAGTACAATATGAATAAGGGCAAACTCAATTAAATAACTATTCATCTTGATGCTCTTTAAGTTCTTTTAATAATATTTCAAGTTCCGTAAGAGATAAATTCTCTTGCTTCGTGAAAAAAGATACCAGCTGTGAATAAGAACCACTGAAATAATTATCCACAAACCTGTTTAAGAACTTTCTACTATACTCCTCTTTAGTTATACACGGATAATACCGGTGTGTTTTACCAAATGACTCGTGATTAACTACACCTTTCTTTTCTAGAATTCTAACAATTGTGGAGACTGTATTATAAGCAGGTTTTGGATCAGGAAACTTCTCTACAATATCTTTTACAAATGCTGTTTCCAATTGCCAAAGTACTTGCATAACTTCCTCTTCGGCTTTAGTGAGTTGCTGCATAACTAATAATTTAGTTATAAAACTAAAGACTTAGTTTTAATAATGCAAATAAATCAACTAAAAATTTAGTTGATGGAATTATTTCCAGTAAATCAAATGGTTATAGTCCCATTTTAAAGAGCAGGCTTAAAGCAAACAGCACTAACGCGCTACCTACAACACGGTTGAATATTCGTATAGCATGAACAGTAATAAATGATCGAACATGGTTAGAAAGGTATGCCTTCGCCAGATCGGTAACCAGTATTGTTACTAACATGCCTATAAAGAAATTACGCTCTTCTGGCCACGAATAGCTATAAGAAGAGGACACAGAGGTTGAAAGTGTTATCCAGAAAAGTATTATAGTGGGATTAAAAACATTAATCAAAAATCCTTTCATTAAAAACCTTAAAATACCATTACCATCGATGATTTCTGTATCGTTATCAATAACTGGTGTTTTAATAAATGAATAGATACCATAGACTATAAGTATGCTGGCAGCGATATAGGAAAAAATCCTGGCATTTTCCGGGCTTGTGAAAATGGTTGCCATACCAATTAATGACAAGGAAACGAACAACACATCACTTAAAGATATGCCAAGTGCAATAAATGCACCTTTGCGAAAGCCGTATTGAATACTGTTTTGAATCAGGAGAAAAAAACTTGGCCCTATTGCAAAGATGAAAACCAATCCAAATAACAATCCATTAAGAAATGCGGGCATAAAAAATAGGTTAGGTCAGGGTTTTCTTCTGCTTTTTGCCCTGCAAACATACTTAATCCTTCTATTATTGTAAGTAATGTCAGATTGATTTGTTTACAAGTAATTGGTTACCGGCTTGTAAATATTGAAATCTTAGAATTTGCCTTGTATCTAATAAAAATCTCGTGGATATGAGTAAACATCAATAAAAAGGTGTATATTTACACTATTAGAAATCGTATAATACACCATTATATGAAAAGTCATTACAAAAAAGATAAACAAACTTCTTTAATACTTGAAGAACCGGCTGCCAGCTATGCAACAGGTTCATATTACAATCTGTCTGCTCAATCCATATCAAAAACTTATATTAAAAAAGTATTAAAACTTACAGGTTTGTCTGTTACAGAATTAATCTCTCTGCTTCCAATTTCTATAGATACATACAAGCGTAAATCAATTTTTAATCCTTCAGTTACCGAAAAGATCCTTGAAATCGAAGAGGTTTACCGTAGGGGTATCGATGCTTTTGGCAAATCATTTCACCAATGGATGCTTACAGAAAATATTGCCATTGGTGGAGGTAAACCTAAGGCCCTATTGAGCAATAGCTTTGGTATTCGGCTACTTCTCGATGAAATTGGTCGTTTGGAACATGGGGTGCTTGCCTGATGTTTGTTTATCGTATTAGTAAGAAAGAGTATATAAATGATCTGTCCGGGATTGGTGCAGGGTTGCATGGTGGTCGTTGGAATCCCAAGGGGCTTAATTTGGTATATACCTCTGGCAGCATTGCATTAGCTAGCTTAGAATTCATGGTGCACAACTATCACCTGTTAAAAACGACCACTGTTTGTTTAGCAAAGATCAAAATTGCCAGTAATACGCAAGTGACTGCTTATCCATTAAAAAATCTACCTGCTGACTGGAATGGGCCCTTAGGAAACCAGGGAATAACCCAGTCTGTAGGTAAAGAATTTTACCTTAAAGGAAAAGAATATGTTTTAAAGGTACCATCAGCAATAATACCAGGTGAGTTTAACTATTTACTTAATCCGCAGCATCAAGAGCATAAACAAACTGAGGTTGTTAATGTGATCAATCCATTTGTTTTTGATCAGCGATTAATTGATCTATGTACTGATATATGATTAGGTTAGAATCATAGAATAATTGATATAGTTTTTTTATAATAACATTGCCTTAATACCTAGATTTGCCACACATGCGTTTATCATATAGCTACCTTTACCTATTCATAGGTTTTTTGTTTTTTTCCTGCAATTCAAAAAAGCAAGAAGAAAATCAGGCGGTATATGGTGCAGATGAATTTGTAGGTGACGCAGCCTGTATATCTTGCCATGAAGAAGCATATAATGATTGGCTTGGTTCTCATCATGATTGGGCGATGAAACTGCCTGATGATACCACAGTTCTGGGAGATTTTAATAATATAAACTTCACTGCGGATGGGGAGTCTTATTATTTCCATAAAGATGATTCTACTTATTATGTAACTACTCCGGATGCAGATGGAAATGAAAAAACCTATCCCGTAGCATATGCTTTTGGGGTTATACCTCTCCAGCAGTATTTGATAGAATTTCCGGATGGCAAGTATCAGACACTTCGGGCTACCTGGGATACTGAGAAAAAAGAATGGTTTAACCAGTATGCAGGGCAGGAGATACCACATTCAGACTGGTTGCACTGGACACAAGGCGGACAACGCTGGAATACAATGTGTGCTGAATGTCATTCAACAAACCTTGAGAAAAAATATAATATATCGAAAGATGCTTTTAATACTACGTACTCAATAATCAATGTAAGCTGTGAATCTTGTCATGGTCCGGGAGGTGCTCACATGAATTGGGCATCAGTTCCGTTGGCAATTGGAGATCCTCTAATACAGGCACCTGGCTATACACAAACTGAGCAAATAAATATGTGTGCAGGGTGTCATGCGCGCAGGGTAAAGTTAACGGAGGTAATGAAACCAGATGTTGATTTCGAAGATCAATTTATTGTTCAGACCATAAATAGTGAGTACTACCATCCTGATGGCCAGATAAAAGAGGAGGATTATGTTTATGGCTCTTTTTTGCAGGCGGAGATGTTCCATCAGCAGGTTTACTGCTCTAGCTGCCATAATCCTCACTCGATGGAGCTGAAATTCGAAGGAAATAAACTCTGCCTTCAATGTCATGAGCCAAGCTATGATACTAAAGAACATCATTTTCATCCAATGGATGATGAATCTGCATTGTGTATTAACTGCCACATGACAGGAGATGTCTACATGGGCAACGATTTCAGGCGCGACCATAGCTTTAGGATACCTCGTCCTGATCAGAGTGTAGATTATGACACACCCAATGCATGTACAGGATGTCATAAAGAAGAATCAGATCAATGGGCTGCCGACTGGATTGTGAAATGGTACGGTACTGAGCGATTGGATCATTTCTCGGATCACTTATTAGTCGCTTCTCAGCCACCATACGATGATAAAACAAGGCAGCAGGTAATTGATTTTATTAATAATCTTAATTATCCAACGCTAGCCAGGGCCACTGCGCTTGAATATTATCCTATTATGGGAGACAATACTGATCTTGAGTTGATTTTTAAATCTCTACAGGATTCATCTGCCATGGTTCGATACCAGGCTTTAAGAAAATTGCATGCATTACCGCTAGACAACCGATTAAGTTTTGCCCTTCAGCATATAGACGATAAGAAAAAAATGGTAAGGATTGAGGCTGCAAGGTTAATGTCAGAAGTAGACCTTAACCAGATAGATCCGACAAAGAGGGGAGCTGTTATGCGTGCACGTGACGAAATGATGGCCATGATGTTAGCCAATGCTGATTTCCCTGCCGGCAGATTGCAGTTGGGTGATTATTATTTTAAACAAAACGATGTGCAAAGGGCTATACAGGAATATGAGATGGCACTGAAGATGGATTCACTACTTATCCCTGTTTATGGCAACCTGGCGACCGCATACAATATTATGGGGAACAATGTGATGGCAGTGAATTCCTTAAATGCCTTAATTAAGATAGAGCCTGATTATGCTCGTGCTTATTATTTGAGAGGGTTACTCTTACATGAGATGGGTGATAATGAGTTGGCCATTCAGGATTTGGTAAATGCAATAAAGGAAGATCCATCATTCTTCAGAGCCTATTATAACCTTGCCAACTTATATCTGGCAAATGATCAGCTTATTAAAGCAGAAAGAACGATGCTTTCAGGGCTACAAGTTGTGCCGGACTCAGAAGAGGGGCAGTATCTGTTGAGGTTAATTAAAGACAGGGCCAAGTGAAAGTAATACATCTGTAGTTACTTCTTAATGTACACATATAAAACCTGTTAAGCTAGACAGTCTGAATGCCTTATATAATCTCACGTTGGAACATCATTTCAGGCATGTGAAAAACTTGTGGAAAAGACATTCATAAATGTGAATAAATTGAGGCCAGGAAAATTTCTGAGCCCGTACAAAGTCACTATGTTTGGCATCCGATTTTTACAACCTAACCTAAAGTAACTAAATGAAGGAACAAAGCAGATCACCTATACGTCTCGGATACAAATCAGAAAAGGTACCATCGCAGCTGGGTGAGAGTATAGGTAAAGTTCCTCCACAAGCTATTGAGTTAGAAGAGGCTGTCTTAGGAGCGCTAATGCTCGAAAAGGATGCCCTGACAGCCGTTATAGACATCCTGAAACCGGATACATTTTACAAAGAAGCCCATACGGCAATTTACAGTGCTATCTTAACCCTTTTCAATGCCAGTCAGCCTGTTGATTTGCTTACGGTAACCAACCAGTTACGCAAAGATGGCAAGCTTGAAGATGTTGGCGGTGCCTATGCTATCACTGCGCTTACTACCAAGGTTAACTCGGCAGCTAATGTTGAGTACCATGCCAGGATTATCACAGAGATGGCAATCAAAAGAGAGCTGATCAGGGTTGGTGGTGAAATTCAGTATGAGGCTTATGAAGACACAGCCGATGTGTTCGACCTTCTTGATAAAACAGAAAGTGCTCTTTTCGAGATATCGGAAAGAAATATTCGTAAGAACTATGAAAGCATGACCACCATTATGGGGGAAGCACTGGAAGAACTTAGTGCCCGTAAAGAACATAAGGATGGTCTAACAGGTGTACCTACCGGCTTTTCTGCCCTTGACAGGGTAACCTCTGGCTGGCAAAAGTCAGATCTTGTTATTCTGGCGGCACGACCTGGTATGGGTAAAACTGCATTTATAGTGTCGGCACTTCGTAATGCAGCCGTTGATTTTAACCGTCCGGTGGCAATTTTCTCACTTGAAATGGCTTCAATTCAGCTGGTAAACAGACTTATTTCAGCCGAGGCTGAACTGGATGGTGAAAAAATCAAAAAGGGAAACCTGGCGGAATATGAATGGCAGCAGCTTATTCACAAAACCAGCAAGATATCCAAGGCTCCCATATTTATTGATGATACACCGGCACTTACCATCCTTGAGTTAAGGGCTAAATGCCGTAGATTAAAATCTCAGCATAACATTGAGCTTATCGTTATTGACTACCTGCAGTTGATGAGTGGAGAATCGAGCCGAACAGCAGGTAATCGTGAACAGGAAATTGCTTCTATATCTCGTGCTTTAAAAGGATTAGCCAAAGAATTAGAGGTTCCGGTAGTTGCGTTATCACAGTTAAGCCGGGCTGTAGAAACAAGAGGAGGAGATAAAAGACCACAACTTTCTGACCTTAGAGAATCAGGTTCTATTGAGCAGGATGCAGATATTGTAATGTTTCTTTATCGTCCAGAGTATTATAACATCACTGAAGATGAGCAGGGTATGCCAACCACAGGTACAGGGCAGGTTATTATTGCCAAGCACAGGAATGGCTCCCTGGACACAGTTAATCTTAAGTTTATTGGCAAGTTTACAAAATTTGCTGATCTGGATTTCACGGGTTCTTCAACAGAAGGCATGAGCAGCTTTGCCCAGGGTACAAGTGGCTCAGATTTCGACACCATTACATTACCAAGCAAGGCTAATGGGGATGCACCTCCACCCCCCGAAGAAGGGGATGCGCCTGATGGTGGTGAAGTACCATTTTAGATTTTTTTTGACAAAAAGTTACCGTTTGTCAATAATTCCTTAATTTTTAAAACCTGATTTATGTCATTCGTATAATTGACAAAAGAAAATATTTTTGAAGATTAAGTAATATTACTCAAAATGCCTAAAACAATAATTGAACCGTTCAGGATAAAAGTAGTTGAACCTATTTCCCTGACAACAGAAAAGGAACGGTGTGAATTTCTGAAAGAAGCACATTATAATACATTTCTACTCGATTCAGAAAAAGTTATTATAGACCTGTTAACTGATAGCGGCACCTCTGCTATGAGTGCCCAACAATGGGCAGGCATTATGCAAGGTGATGAATCCTATGCAGGTGCAAAGAGTTGGAGCAGGATGCGAGACGCAGTTGCTGATTTAACCGGTTTTAAAAATATATTACCTACCCATCAGGGAAGAGCTGCTGAGCACATTCTTTATTCCTATCTGGGTGGAGAAGGTAAGTATTTCTTAAGCAATACTCATTTTGATACGACAAGAGCCAACATTGAATATACAGGAGCTGTAGCTATTGATTGCCTTACGGATATTGGTAAACACCCGGAAATAGAACATCCTTTTAAAGGTAATATTGACCTGGAACAACTTGAAAATCGCATTAAGAAGTATGGTAGTGAGAATATTGGGGCGGTGATTCTTACAGTTACCAATAATAGTGGGGGAGGACAACCGGTTAGCATGCAAAATGTGAAGGATACAAGAAAGATATGTGATAAGCATGGTGTGTTGCTAATACTTGATATGTGTCGTATTGCAGAGAACGCGTATTTTGTTGCACAGCGTGAAGAGGAGTACAAAGATGTTGCTTATAAAGATATTGCCCGGGAGATGTGTGGTATGTCAGATGGATGTGTGATGAGTGCTAAAAAAGATGCCCTGGTAAACATGGGAGGCTTTATGGCTCTGAAAGATAAAGAAATCATTGATGCTTGTACCAATGAATTAATTATTACAGAAGGATTTGTAACATACGGAGGCCTTTCAGGCAGGGATATGGAGGCAATTGCAATTGGTCTGGACGAAGTGTTTGATCCTCATTACCTGAATTATAGGATCGTGAGTACGACCTATCTGGGTAATAAACTTAGTGAAATGGGTATCCCTATTGTAAAGCCGGTTGGTGGTCATGCAGTCTATGTTGATGCGAAGTCACTTTATGATCATATCCCGGTTGAAGAATACCCCGGACAGGCACTGGTGGCTGACTTGTATAAAAAAGGAGGTATTCGGGCAGTGGAAATCGGGTCTGTAATGTTTGGGAAATATGACGAAGATGGTAAACTGATACCTGCTCCAATGGAATTGGTCAGACTTGCTATTCCAAGACGAGTATATACTCAAAGTCATATCGATTACGTTGTAGAAACATTTGAAGAAATACTGGAAACCAAATCAGAAAGTAAAGGATTTAAAATTGCATATCAACCAGAATTTTTAAGGCATTTTACAGCTCATTTTGAAAGATTATGATAGAATTAAAAAATAAATCGTTGGCAGAAATTGTAAATAAGTACAATGTTACTTCTGAAGTATTCTTGAAGTACTTCGTAGACTATTGTACCGAAGGGGATGTCTTGCTTAAGGATTATTTTGAAAATTCTGAAATTGAGTTACAGAATGTGTTAAATGAGTTGGGAAAAGCTATCTCCAACCTACCGGAAGACAATATTGACTTCAATGAATTATCAATTGCTGAAACCTGTGAGTTGATTAGAGGTGATCATCATGAGTATTTGAGGAATAAAATCAGTGAACTGACAGCCTTGTCAATGAAAATTCATAAAGAAGAGAAAAGTAAGGCTATGAATAATATTCATAATTTACTTCTGAAAATATTTAATCATCTGGCACCACACATGTTACAAGAGGAAAAAGTAGTGTTTCCATATCTGGAATACATGGAGCATATAGTAGCCAAAGGCAAAGTGCCAAAGCCTCCTTCATTTGGAAGAGTAAAAAAGAATGTAGCTACTATGCTGGATGAACACCAGGATTCTGCCGACCAACTAAATGAACTCAGAAGCAAAACCAATAATTATTCGCATAGTAATAAATCAAATGGTGAGGTAGACTACTTCTATAAAGAATTGGAAGATCTTGATAGAAACCTTAGAATGCATATTCATATTGAAAATAATGTGCTGT
>JBDLIU010000094.1:0-14825 GCA_039714715.1 Bacteroidota bacterium | reverse complement strand
GATGGGCTTCAAGCTTCTCCATAGTGCCTAGAAAGTTGTCTTCTTTATCAACCAGAATTACTTCATCCATACTAGCCTGTAAAGAAATCAAATATATTACCTAAAGCACTGGTATCTGCCTTATAAATTTCTGTATAGGTGCATTGTTCACAAGTTACCGTGCTGAATTTTTTGTTTTGTACATCAAATATTTTGGCGAATGCACCACCTGTAGCCCTGAATACATCAGTTTCATAGGTTCTGTTACCACATTTTGGGCATTTGTAATTTAAATTTTCCATTTCGTTGTCTATCTATTTTTTGTTTTGATTATCGTTGTTATCAGAATTCTTCCTCTTCGCTTTACGAAGCGCCTGTTCAATTATCCATTCAATTTGCCCATTGGTACTTCGAAATTCGTCCGCAGCCCATTTTTCTACTGCTTCCAAAGTGTCCGGGCTAACCCTTAGAACAAATGGTTTTTTCTTAGCCATTTGACTTTACCTAATTTGTTACTGATGTAAGGTGCCAGTGTTAACAACAGGTGTTACATCCTTATCGGCACACAGTACAACCATTAAATTACTTACCATTGAAGCTTTCTTTTCTTCATCAAGATCGATGATGTCTTTCTCTGAAAGTTGTTCGAGAGCCATTTCTACCATACCTACTGCACCTTCAACAATTTTTTGTCGGGCAGCTACAATAGCTGTTGCTTGCTGGCGTCTAAGCATTGCACTTGCAATTTCAGAGGCATAGGCCAGGTATCCAATTCTTGCTTCTATTACTTCAATACCTGCAATATCCAATCGGTTACTAAGCTCTTCTTCCAAAGTATGGTTCACTTCATTAAGACCGGAGCGAAGCGTGATTTCGGCTTGTTCATCCTCGAAATTATCGTAAGGATACATTCCGGCAAGCTTTCTAACCGCAGCATCGCTTTGTATACGAACAAAGTGCTCGTAATTGTCAACCTCGAATGCTGCTTTGTAGGTGTTAGATGCTTTCCATACCAGGATTACACCAATCTGGATAGGATTACCAACCTTGTCGTTCACCTTTACACGCTCGCTATCAAAATTACGTGCGCGCAGTGAAATTGACTGTTTGATATAAAACGGATTGACCCAATAAAATCCATTCGTTTTAACAGTACCAATGTATTTACCAAAGAGGACCAAAACACGAGAACCATTAGGATTTACAAAGAAGAATCCGGGGAATAGGATAAAGGTAAAGACCAAAATAATCGCAAACCATGGATTACGTATAGCAATGAGTCCGAAGAGACCAATGCCAAGGAGCACAATAACCAGGATTAACATTACATATCCTGAGACGGGGGAGTTTAATTTTTCTTTATTCATAATGATATTAAAATGATATCACTTATTATAACGAAAAAGAATACGATAGGTTACAATTCAGGTTTGATTATTGTCAATATCTATTCTAAAACTCCTTTAATATTAAATTACTCCTTATGAGGCTGATGCCTCAGCTTTCATTCTAGCCCTTTTCTTTACTTGTATATTTAAAAGTTGAACAAACAGAGAATAGAATAAAGCGAAATAAATGTATCCTTTAGGTACATGGTAATGCATGGCATCGATCATTAGCATAAAACCAATTAAGATAAGGAATGATAGCGCCAGTACCTCAAGTGAAGGATGCTTTTTAAGTACATCGGCAACCTTATTTGCAAATAACATCATAATAATCATTGATATTACCACAGCGGTTATCATCAAAACCACTTTTTCGGTAAGACCAACCGCTGTAAGTATTGAGTCGAATGAGAAGATGATGTCTAACATAATGATTTGAAAAATGGCATATCCAAAAGACTTGGCAGCATTTGTTTTTTGCGATTTATCTTCCGTCTCCATTTTATGGTTGATTTCTGATGTGCTTTTAGCAATAAGAAACAATCCGCCAATGCTAAGGATAAGATCTCTCCAGCTAAACTCAAAATCACTTATTGTGAATAGTGGTGCTGTAAGGTGAATAATAAAAGATATTCCAAAAAGTAATGCAATTCGAAATATCATTGCGAGGGCCAGTCCGGTTACTCTGGCTTTTTCCTGCTGTTCTTCAGGTAGTTTATTCGTGACAATAGAGATAAAAATGACGTTGTCTACACCTAGAACAATTTCAAGAAGGGTAAGTGTTAGTAATGCCAGCCATGATTCGGGTTGAAAAAATATTTCCATGACTCAAAGAAAACAAAATGATGAATTTTTTACGTTGTGTATTAAAAAAATCTACTAAAAAGGTTACCAATATTTAGTTAATCGTATTATGTGAATGATGCTAAGTAAGAAAATGTTTATAATTTGGCAGGATATTTGACGTTTGAACATTTAAAAAAAACAAAATATGGTTAAGGCACGAAATCTAAGTTTGTTACTACTGGTAACGTTTTTATTTTCATTTACAGAACCGGTGAAGGAGGTTTCCTGGGTAACTATTAAAGAGGCTCAGGAGATGGTTAAAAGTGAGCCAAAGGCAATATTAATAGATTTCACTGCAGAATGGTGTGGCTGGTGCAAGGTGATGGATAAGAAGACTTTCTCCGATGCAGATGTTGCATCTTATATGAGTGATAATTTCTATACGGTAAAGCTAGATTACGATAGTGAAGAAAAATTTGAGTTTTTTGGTGAAGAATATACTGCCAGGCAACTAGGTGAAAAATTCAGGGTGCCAGGATTACCAACAATACTTTTAGTTACAGCAGATAACAAGAAATCTCAAACCATAGTTGGATATAAAAAGCCGGAACCGTTTTTAAGATACTTGAAGAACTTTGCAGATTAAAGTTTACTTTTATTGATGTCAACCCTGTTAGAATAAACTATTAAATTCTTCAGTTCTTAAATTGGGTTATTTCTTTGACTATATATGACAATAAGTGAAAAACTTTTAAATTATTGACATAAGTCAGTATTTTAGATTTTGCACCCTAATACATTTGTGTCTTTAATTAACATTTATCAAATCGAATTATGAAGAAAATTACATTTTTATTAATTGCATTATTTTTAGTTGTTTCATATGTGAATGTAAAGGCTCAGGAAGCCGGACAAATTAGAGGTATTGGTGGTCTTGCATTAGGTACCAAAGCAGGCATTGATGCATCGGGGTCGAAAATGGGTGTTGGAATTACACTTGGGGCTGATTATTTTGTTACAGATAAAATTGCAGTAACACCTAGTTTAACCTATTTCTTTAAATCATCTTATGAAGAGGAGGTGCCTTTTCTAGGATTGATTAGTATGGGTACTCAATCTACAGTAATAGATGTAGATGGCAAATATTTTTTCTATAATGATGCTTTTAAAGCGTATGGTCTATTTGGATTAACACTTGGAATTGCCAGTGTTGAAGTAATGGGTGAGAGTGATAGTGGAAGTGAATTTGGTGTAAATATCGGTGGTGGAGCAGATTATTACATAAATGATAAAACATTTATTAATGCACAACTAAAATATAATACACCGTTTGATCAAATAGCTATAAATATTGGAGTTGGTTTTAATATTAACTAGGAGGAAATATTATATAGGTAAAGACGAAGGGGAGCTGTTTTAGCACCCTTTCTTTTTGGGTAATGAGGTCAAATTTAGTTGGTGATTTTCTGTTTCTGTTAGTTTCAATATGGGGTATATTCTTCTATTACATTAGTTTTTCCCTTTAATGATTTAATCTATTGAATAGGATAGGTGCAATTACTTCCTTAGTAATTTTTCATTTACCATAGTATTACCGCATTTCGGACATTTCAAGGTTGTACATTTCACCCCTTGCTGGTGTGGGATTTTTTCTCCACATTTTGCACAAACACAAAATCCGCCCGGTCCGGATCCGCCTCCTCCATTACGTCCTTTACCTCCGCCTTTTCCAAGGCCTTTGCCATGATTTGAGTGTTCTCCATTCATAATTTTTTCTTTTAAGTATTAATATTTTTATAATCCTTTCCAGCCTTCTGCTTCCAATTGCATAAACTGTTCTTTTTCATCATTGGTCATAGTAATTATTTTATACTTGAACCCTAAGCCTAGTGCCTTTATTGGCTCATTTATAGAAAATACCAATTGCTCTGCTATAGGAATATTTGGAAATGGAAAAGCAAATATTACCTGGGCAGTATTTGCTTCCAATTGTATATCTTTAATTATGCCCAGATTCAATAATGAATTGTCAATGGCAGGGTGTTGCACCTCTGAGATAGCATCGATCACCTCCTGTTTTGTTATCATGATGTGTATGTTTTAACCTTAACTCAAAGGTATGCTATAGAGGATTCTGACAAGTACTGATTACATCTGCGGTTCTGAGCATCCATCTCTGGTATTATTTCAACAGTTTTCTGAAATTCAATATAAGTAATACTTTCATTCCTTTCCTTAGTGCTATTAAATGCGGTTACTTCTATAGAATCAACCGTTAATCGTAAATGAATTTGATCTAAATAAGAATTGTCGTAACTTATGATATATTATCAGTTTCAAATTGAGTTAAATGCTTAAGTATTACAGGAAAATGTAAATAAATCACAAGTTTAAAACCTATGAAGAAGCTATTTTTCAATTCAATGATGATACTGGTTGGCTTTTCTCTGTTTTTTGGTAGTTGTAATAAAGACAATATTGAATTGTCGGATGGGCCTGAAGACAAACTTATTCCCATAGATGAAAACCAGGCCTTTAACATGAAAAATTTTGTAAATTCTTATGAACAGTTATTCAATACTCATTGGCGGTATGCTGGCAAGTATAGTCATGACTTCAAGAACGGGAAGGCTCTTAGCTCCTGGCAGGGATTTGGTGTTTATGGAAACTTTGGGAACAAACTTTATGAGACTACCCATAATTATAATAATGATGGGGTGATTATTTCCTCAGACCGGGTAAAAACTTCTATTGTACCCTTTTTAGGTTATTCTGACTATCCAGCAATTGTGCTTCGGTATAAATATGACAGTAATGGTTTTATTAGTACCGTTTATAAAATATACGAAGCAGATACCCTTGATGTGGTTGATTTTGAATATAACCAGGAGGGAAATGTTATTTTAAAGACACATCATTCAGGATGGATAAAGTCCAGCGGTCAGGAATATTATAATGAAGTGTCTGAGGCCTATAGTTATAATTCAGCAGGGCAGATGATAAGATGGGAGAGCAATGATGGAGGGCAAACTTTTGCATATATAATGGAATATAACGGGGATGGCAATATGATTAGATATGCTGGTGAATCTTCTGGTATAAATGAGACTCTATCTGAATATGACACTGATGGCAGAGTTATTTCTATGACAAGGCCAGCAGAGTCCCAAGAGGTAAGGTTTAGTTACGACAATGATTTCGAGCTTATATTATATGTGTGGGGAGAAATGAAAACCAGGGTTGTGTTGGATGTCCACCTTTTCCCTTCAACTATATATACATATGACTTTACTGGAGAAGTATTAAATAACTGTATTGCTATTGAAGTTGACGAGGATGGATTTATTAAAGGAAAGTCCTTTTATGAGGGTACAATAGAGAATCTTGAGTTAACAGGTTACACCGTTGTCGATTTAATTGATGACACCTGTGAACAGATAGCTAAAGAAGATTATTATGAAGCATCTGGCTCTCAATTATATTATGCAACTGTCACTTTAAACATTAATGATTGCAGCATAGCAGGAAGAAGTTGGTTTACTCCTTCAGGTACTGCCGTAGCAGTGGAGTCGATTCCTCAGGATTGGGTATTTAAATTATCTTATTATACAATGGTTGGTCTACGCTACTTTTAATATAAACCATTGGATGGATTAAACTAATACGTTAATTCTGTTACAACTATAAATAGAAATGAAGAGGCTGTCACAAAAACAAACCTTCTATCAAGGCGGCTTTTTTTGGTAAATTGGATATTTGTCCTATTACATACTCAAATTCAATTTTCCTATATTTGCACCTTCAATTCTAACGCATGGTTGCTGATAAAAAAGTAGTAGTAATAATGCCGGCCTATAATGCTGGTCAGACATTAAGGAAAACATTTAATGAGATTCCTTTTGAGGTGGTTGATGAGGTTATTCTCACTGATGACCGCAGTACAGATGACACTGTAAAAGTGGCGCAGGAGCTAGGAGTACATCATATCATTGAACATGACAATAACAAAGGGTATGGCGGTAATCAGAAATCATGCTACAATAAAGCATTAGAAGTAGGGGCAGATATAATCATCATGCTGCACCCTGATTACCAGTATACGCCCAAGTTGATCCATAGTATGACCTACCTGATGGCAAACGATGTTTATCCTGTGGTGATAGGTTCAAGAATACTAGGCAAGGGTGCCCTGAAAGGAGGTATGCCTATTTATAAGTATATTGCCAACCGGTTTCTTACGTTGAGTCAGAACCTTTTAATGAACCAGAAATTATCTGAATATCACACGGGTTACAGGGCTTACACCAGGAAGGTGTTGGAAGAAATCGATTACAACAGCTATTCTGATGATTTTATTTTTGACAACCAATTCCTGGCTGAAATACTCTACCAGGGTTTTGAAATAGCAGAAATCACATGCCCTACGAAATATTTTGATGAAGCATCTTCGATAAATTTTGCCAGAAGTTCGAAATACGGACTCGGTGTTCTGGGAGTATCCTTTAAATACTTTTTTAAACGTATTTTTAAGGGTAAATAGGTACTATGCAAAAACTGGGAACAATTCTATCATCCCATAGGGTGTACTTTTTCGGATACGCGTTAAGTCTCATATTATTCCTGCTTCCCCAACTTAGTTATAATCAGAAAGAGTTGTTCCTGCTAATTAATGAATACAATAGCCCTTCACTGGATTTTAAATTTTACTGGCTTACACACGTAGGAGATGGCCTTGCTTTCACTTTGCTGATTGTTGTTTTATTATTCTTTTCTTATAGTAAAGCACTCATTGGGCTGATAACCTTTTTATCAACCTCGCTCTTGGCTCAGATAATAAAGCGTGGGTTGTTTTCTGATGCGATAAGACCTTTTGGTGAGCTTTCAACAAGTTATAATTTACATGTTCCAGATGGTGTCACAACTATTACCTTTTATAGCTTCCCATCTGGCCATACGGTAACAGCTTTTGCTATTGCCACTTTCGTGATATTATCATTTCCTAATAAGAAAACATCATTGCTTGTATTGCTCATTGCATGGTTGGTGGGTTATTCTCGCATTTACCTTACCCATCATTACCCAATAGATGTTTGGGTAGGATCCATTATTGGAACTCTTGGGGCACTGCTGATATATTGGTTATTTGCCACTAAATTTGATAATAAACTCGGGAACAGGTCGGTATTAAACAGATGAATAAAAGTTCATTACCATATCCATGGATAATTGCCATTATTGCAGCTTTGTTTTTCATTCCTTTCCTCGGACATGTACATTTATTTGACTGGGATGAGATAAATTTTGCCGAATCTTCCAGGGAGATGATCGTTACAGGAGATTATTCGAGGGTAATGGTTGGTTTCAAACCTTTCTGGGAGAAACCACCTTTGTTTTTCTGGTTGCAAGCATCAGCAATGAATGTTTTCGGGATTAACGAATTCTCTGCCAGGTTACCCAATGCTATCTTTGGCATCATTACATTATTAACCCTGTTTTACATAGGGAAGAAGGAACGTAACATACGTTTTGGGATTTTGTGGGCCGCAGTTTATTTTGCCTCATTATTGCCTCATATGTACTTTAAATCAGGGATTATTGATCCTGTTTTTAATTATTTCATTTTCACAGGCATCTACTTCCTTTATAAAACATTTCATAAGGAGGACAGGAAAGAAAGGAATGCTATCATTGCTGGCATTTTAGTAGGATTAGCCATTTTAACCAAAGGTCCGGTTGGATTATTAATTCCAATCTTGACATTTTCTGTAGTATTGATCTTTTATCGATTTAAATTCAAACAGGCTCAGATAAAGTTATGGCCCAGGATGAAAGATGTTCTGCTATTTGCCCTGATGGTCTTTTTAGTATCCAGTGCCTGGTTCGGGATGGAATTAATAAAGAATGGCCCCTGGTTTCTAGTTGAGTTTGTTAAGTACCAGGTAGAACTGTTCAGCCAGCCTGTGGCAGGACATGAACAACCATTTTATTATCATTTTGTGGTGGTGTTAATTGGTTGCTTTCCTATGTCAGTATATGCACTGGGGAGCTTTAGCAGAGAGAGGATCACCGACCACCTGTCGAGGTGGATGATGATACTATTTTGGGTGGTAATGATTTTGTTTTCCATTGCTACGACCAAAATAATTCACTATTCATCATTATCATATCTGCCACTTTCATTTCTGGCCACACTTTACATTAACCATATAATTGAGTCTGGCAAGCCAATAAATAGAATGATAGCATGGTCTTATCTTTTTCTGGGCGTGCTATTTGGAATACTCCTAACATTATTACCAATGGTTACCTGGTTCATCGATCTACTTGTGCCTTTGATTGAAGATCCTTTTGCGGTGGCAGGCTTGCTGAAGCCTGTTAAATGGACAGGGTATGAGTTTCTGTTGGGTTTACTGTACCTGATTACTGTTGTTTTATCATTCAGATATATCTTAAAGCAGTTCATCTATAAAGCAATTATAACCATGGCTTTCGGAACAGGGGTATTGCTGTTCACCTATATGGTTTTTGTACTTCCAAAGGTTGAAGCCCACACACAGGGTTCATTGATTGAATTTCTGGAGGATAAGAAGGGGGAGGATGTTTATATTTTGACATACAGATTTTACAGTTACGCTCCCTATTTTTATTTTGAACAACCCAATAATAATATCGAACAGAGAGAAGATGAGGAATACCTCCTAAACGGAGCAATTGATAAGCCGGTTTATATAATCACCAAGAACACCACTAAATCTTTGACTAAAAGAGATGATTTGAAACTTATCAAAGAGGAGGGAGGATTCATGTTTTATAAAAGAGATAACTAAACAGATAGAATTGAACTATAATTAATAAAAGATGGCAACAAAATTTGACAAAGCACTTATAGAGAGATTGGTCCGATACGCTAAGGTGGATACTCAATCAGACGAAAACTCGAATACAGGTCCAAGTACCGAGATTCAAAAGGATTTGGGAATACTATTAACAAAAGAGCTGACTGATCTTGGTCTGGAAGCTAAAATGGATGAATATGGTTATGTTTATGGCAGGTTGAAGGGCAAGTTAGATGTGCCAGCTATTGGTTTTGTTGCGCACCTTGACACGGCTCCTGGTGTCTTAGCTGAGAATGTTAAGCCCAGAGTTCTTGAGAATTATAGTGGCGGTAATATTGAATTAGAGGATAATGTGGTGATTCCTGAGTCTGATTTAAGTGATTTTGTTGGAGATACAATAATTACTACGGATGGAAAAACGCTTTTAGGTGCTGATGATAAAGCCGGAATAAGTGCCATCATGACTGCTGTGGAGGAGCTGATGAAAGAGTGGAATGGCAAACATGGAGATGTTTATGTAATGTTTAATCCTGATGAAGAAATTGGAAAAGGTACACAAAACTTTAATCCGGAGAAATTCCCTGTTAAAGCAGCTTATACACTGGATGGTGTAGGTGCAGGAGAGATTGAAAGCGAAACATTTTATGCTGCTAAAGCCTCGGTAACATTTATCGGTAAACCAACTCACCCGGGTCAGGATGGGTATCAAAAATTGCTGAACCCAATTACTCTTGCCAGTAATTTTGAAGCAGCAATACCAGCCACAGAAAGACCGGAAACCACCAAAGACAGGTTTGGTTTCTATTACCCTTATACTGTATCCGGTAATCCTGAAAAAGCTCAAATGGATCTGCTGGTAAGAGATTTTGATAAGGATGGTTTAGATAGCAAGGTAGCTTTTTTAGAAAGCCTGGTTAAGTCCATGAATAGTGCCCACGGGGAAGGATCTGTATTAATTGATATAGAAGATCAATATCCCAATATGAAAGCCATGTTGGATAAACACCCTGAGGTGTTACAGATTGCTACCAATGCACTTAAAGAGGCAGGTGTAACAGAACCTAATTATCCACCAATCAGAGGCGGTACAGATGGGGCCATGTTATCTGTGAAATTTGAAATACCAACACCCAATATCTCTACCGGAATGCATAATATTCATTCGGTAAAAGAGTTTGCTTCTATTAAAGAGATGGCTATTGCAACAAATTTTGTGCTTAATGTGGTAAAAGCATATGCAGGTAGGGGAGATTCCTGATTTGACAATATTTGTAGAGAAAGAGTGATCTAAGTTTAAATTCTTTGAGGATTGCCAGGATAGGCACAAAAAAAAGCCCTGATTTTTTAATCAGGGCTTTTTTTTGTTTAATTATTTAAGCTTATTGTAATGCAGCTTTAAATGCAGCATTAGCAGCATATGCCTGGAACTCAAGATCATTGATGGCTACTCCTTTTAATGAAGTATCAGCTTTAACAGCTTTGATCAAACTGTCAACTAATTTCATCACATCGTCTTTATCAGCATAAGCAACTGCTTTAGCATAGTGTGCCATTGCAAAATCTTCCTGTAATGCGATAGCATCGTCAAATGCGTTGATTGCATTGTTGGCATCATCATTTAACAAGAAGGCAAGACCCTTGTTGAAAAGGTTATCGGCAGTTTCTACAGCACCTGAAAGGTTTGAAGAAGCCTCATCATAATTACCTCTTCTGATTTCTATAGCGCCACGAACTCCTTTCATACCATTGGCAGTTTCTCCTGCTGGATTCATTGCAGCAGCTTTATCAAGTGCATCTGCAGCTTTGTCCATGTTACCTTGAATAAGGTAAGCAGAAGCAGCTGTGATATAAGCACAAGCACTAGGGTTCTTACCGTTAGCAAGATCTACCTGAGTTTCTGCTAAACCTGCATACTCACCAGCTTTGGCAGGATTTTCCATAGCCATAGCAATATAAGTAGCACCAAGGCTTGCATGTGCATTCCATGGATCAGACTTTTTGATAGCAGCTTTGTAAATCCCTTCTTTTTCAGTCAGGCTAGGGGTAAGGCTTGCAGCATATAATAATTCTTCTACTGAAAGTGTATCAACAGAAAACTCACCTTTTGCGATTCCCGCAGCCAGTACAGTGATCTCTGCATCAGTTTTCTTATCCTTAACTGTTAAGATCTCGGTTTGTGCCGAACGAAGTCCTGGATAAAGGTCGTTGAATACTTTACGGTATGTACCTAATTTCTGTAGAGCTTTTTCTTTGTCCTCAAATACACCAGGACCATTTACAATATTAAGGTATTCAGACTTCTCATCATCTGAGATGCCATCGTACTCAGCAAGAGCAGATTTGAACTGTGACCAATCGTCAACTACTGGCTTAAGAACAAAGTTGATTGAATCAGCCATTCCAGCATAATCGTATTTGTCCATTTGAGTTTTGTAATATTTTTCAATTACGCCAGCTCTGTCTTCAGAAAGTTTCGAGTTGATTCTTTCAGGTCCTTCAGGAGAGTGAGTACCGGTTATTGTAACGGTGCGTGTTAAGTTTTTCTCAGCAATAAATGCCAGAAAAGCTTTACCTCTATCACTTCTTCTCTCAGAATATTTAAGGTTAGACCTTCCCTGATCGAAGAAGAAGTCAATATTAGTAGGCAAGATTTCTTCCTGGTTATTATACCCATGATCAGCATAGGCAGGGTAATACACCTCTACTACATGCCTTGAGGTAGTAATAACACCTTCTGCTACGGGAAGTCTTCCTGATTCTGCAACTTTATCTTTCCTAGTATCTTTTGCAACGCCAACAATATCCAATGAACCATTCTTCATGTCATCGGTATAAGCAAAGGCAAAACTAGCAGATGCATTAGGCGGCTCGGTATCAGCGTTAGGATATTCTTCTAGCGTAAAATCGATAGAACCAACCTCCATTTCCTGCTCTCCATACTTATAGATAAACTTAGCAGTGTAAATAGTATTGCTTTTAAGCATTTTGACAGGCAATGTAACATTCGCATCGAATGCTACAGAGTCACCATGTAGCTCTAAAGGATTAGGGGTAATTGTCATTTGCTGATCTTCGGCCATTTTAGCCATTTTATCAACAGGACAACCAGTTAAAACAAAAGCAGCCAACACAATTGAAGCGTAAAATAATTTTCTCATTAGAATTTTTTTTTCGTTATTTAAGTACTTTCAAAAACGTTATACAATAATAGACAAAAATATATAATAAAATCAACCTATTTTGACCCAATCACTATTATTTTTGTTGTAATGAAAAAGATAATTCCACATATTCAGGCATTTTTCGAAGACAAGGCTTTTGGTGTATCTGAAAGACTGGGAGAAAAGTTGGGTATAGCGTCTTCGAGTATTCGACTTTTTTTTATTTATGCTTCTTTTTTAACCTTTGGTTCACCGGTGATCCTTTACCTTACTTTAGCATTTATTATGAATATTCGAAGGCACTTAAGAAGAAGGAGTTCAGTGTGGCACTAATTCCGAAAATTTCTTTTTTCTTTTTACAAAATATTCCCAGACAATAGATGCATTATTGAGCTGGACATCCTTTAGATTTTCATGCCTCTCTTTAAATGACTTCTTTTTATTGTGCAAGTGTTTTCTGTTTGCCAGAATATAATAATGTGCTTTGATCACAGCCATCACATTTCCGAACTGAAATTTTAGCAGGTAAAGAAAAATACTTAAGATATCCATAAACCACCGTGTGATCAATTTCCTTTTCTTCTCTGTAAGGTTTTTCACAAGCATTGACCAGTTGTTGCGATAGTTTAAATACGTTTTTCTTGGATTTTGATAATCAAGTGTACCGCCACCGAGATGATAGACTGTACTCTTAGGGTTGAATAAAACCTTATAACCAAGTTTTTGGAACCTCCAGCAAAGATCAATTTCTTCCATATGGGCAAAAAAGTCGCCATCGAATTCCCCTGCATTTATGAAAGCTTCTCTTCTAATCATAAAACAGGCTCCACTTGCCCAAAAAACCTCTAATGGATCATCATACTGCCCAAGGTCTTCTTCCAGGGTGTTAAAAATCCTTCCACGACAATAGGGATAGCCGTATTTATCAATAAACCCACCGGCAGCACCGGCATATTCGAATTTGTTGCGATCCGTGTAGGATAAGATTTTTGGTTGCACTGCAGCGACATCCGGATCAGAGTCAAGAGTGTTTATTAGTGCTTTTGCCCAACCAGGAGTTGCTTCGATATCAGAATTTACCAGGGCAATGTATTCATGATCGATCTGACCGATAAGCTGGTTGTACCCCTCGGCATAACCAAAATTATTCTTCAGCTTAATGATCTCTACTTCCTTGAATTCATCCTGAAGGACTTTAATGGAATTGTCTGTAGAGCCATTATCACCAACAATGATGTCATATTTATCAGAATAAAGAATTATGGAAGGCAAAAACCTTCTTAGGTGGTCTACACCATTATAGTTTAAGATGAGTATGGCAACCCTTGCCATTAGAACATTTTGCTAAGGTCCATTCCCGGGATATTTGGCATCAATCCTTCGGTACTCTTTTTAATTTCTTCTTTTGCCATAATTTCAATATCCTGAATAGCCTTGTTCACTGCTGCAATAACAAGGTCTTTCAACATATCCTGATCATCAGGTGTAAAAAGGGATTCATCTATTTTCAGGTCGATCAGTTCTTTCTTACCATTTACAGTCGCTACTACCATGCCTGCACCGGCTTCACCAGTGGTAGTAAGATGAACCAGGTTTTCCTGTGCCACTTTCATTTTTTCCTGCACCTCCTTCACCTTGCCCATCATTTTCATCATATCCATCATATCATTCTTATTTAATCCTTCAAAATTAGTACGGTTCCATTACGAATATGTTCGTATCCGGCAAAATCTTTTACAACTACATTATAAATATAGGTACCCAAAGGAACTTTTTTGCCACCTATCATGCCATCCCAGGAGCTCCCGTTTACATGATAAATAAGTGCCCCCCATCGATTAAAGATGCTTAGCTCGACAGACTCAATATATTTTCCGGTGATGGCGAATACATCATTTATATTGTCGCCATTAGGTGTGAAAGAATTAGGAATAGCAATAACCGGGGGCCTGATTATTTCTATTATGTTCGAGCCGGAAGGTACAAGTGAAGCATCTTCCGGTATAGCCCAAACTCGAAAATAACTAACCTGCTCATTACCATCGGGCAGGGGATCGGTGTATTGCAATTCTGAACCAAGCAATAAACTATCCTGTTGAATTAGATTTTGATCGTAAATAACCAAGGCATAACCATTAACTCCATTGTTCCATCCCAGGTAATCTTCCCAGCTTAGTGTAACGGAGCCATCGCTGTTGAAATACCTTGAAACCTCCAGTGGACAAACCGGATCAATAAGTCCGGAAGGCACATCACAATTATTAATGAGATCTATTTGAAGACAGTTTGACGCATCATTATTCCATTCACTTGAAATATTTGTAACTGAAGTGCTATCGCTTAAAACTGAAGAGCTGCTATAGATTTTATAATACTTTACATCTTCACCCACAGGAGGCAACCAATACCAATTGATCGTATTGTCATCGTTAATCTGTGCACTAATGTTATTTACTGACGAAGGCGCTGTAGTTGAAAATGCAAGATCACAAACCTGGTTTGATCGACTGACTGAGCCATCGGTATGAATGGCATCGATAGTGTAGCAGTAATTGATTTTGCAAACTACGGAAGTGTCGGAATAACTTAATAGCTGCCCGGTTAGGTTCTCGATAACTGTATCGTCACGGTTGATATCAATACCTGAATAGCCAGTTGGGAACAACGTGCTCCAT
>JBDLIU010000093.1:0-14917 GCA_039714715.1 Bacteroidota bacterium | reverse complement strand
AAGCTTAACAAGTTTAGAGATGAAGCAAAATCTATGCTTGCGGAATCGAATAAAGATTTCACAAATCAGCTGGAAGATTTAAAAAAGGATACAAATCAAAAAATTAAAGATTTAAACAACGCTAAACTTAACAGACAATCATTTGGTGACTTATTAAAAAAGTTAGGTGAAGAGATACAAGCGTAGGTTTTAATATCAGTCAAGTTTGAATCAAAGAGTTACCAACAGCAAAGAAAAGTGGCAGTTGATAAAAAACATAAAGCAGCAGAAGAACACGACTTAATGTCTCAGTTAAGAGAACTGCTTTTTGAAGAAGAACGAGAAAAGCAACAGACACTTATTACTGAAGTAAAAACTGTAAGAAAAGAGCTTGATACTAGAGAGAAACTTGAACCAAAAGTTGAACCAATAATTCAGGATCATCTGGATAAGCTAAAAAGAGACTTCCCTACCCTATTTGGGCCGGTAATAACAGAAACCATTAAATATCAGATTAAAAACTCCCAGGATGAGGTAGTGGATGCTTTATACCCAATTATTGGTAAACTCATAAAAAAATATATTACCCGGGAAATTGAAATACTATCAGAAAGAGTTGATCAGCAACTTGAAAATGCATTTTCATGGGAAGGCTGGGTTAACAGGATTAAAGCTTGGTTTACAGGCACTAAGGAAACCGATATTATTATGCAGGGATTAGCGGAACCTGTCATTGAAGAGATTTTTGTGATTGAACAGTACTCCGGCTTGCTCTATGGAACTTATTCACGCACAAACACCATGGATCAGGATATGATAGCCGGTATGCTTACAGCCATAAAAAGTTTTGTGGTAGATGCGTTTAAAGAAGGCGAACAAGATTTGGAAAGTATAGAATATGAATCATATCATATTCTTTTCAGAAGTTTTAAAACATACTTTTTAGCAGTGGCAGTATCGGGTACCATTACCGCCTCTTTTAAAGACAGGCTTGATAAAACAGCAATGGAATTTGCTGAAAAACTTAAGAACCAAGCGGATAAAATGAACGAAGAAGAAGGTATCTATTCAGGGTACCTGGAAGAATATTTCAAAGAATCAGACAATGATAAGTAAAAAGGTTATTCTACTTGGCCATTTTGGTGTAGGAAAAACTTCTCTTATAAAGAGGTTTGTTCATCAGAAATTCTCTGATGACTACATTACAACAATTGGTGTTAAAATCGATAAGAAGATTGTTAAAGTAGATGATATGGAGATATCCATTTTGATTTGGGATATTGCCGGTGAACATACACGTCAAAAAATACCTGAGTCTTATAAACTGGGAGCACATGGCACCATATTCGTCTTTGATGTTACCAGACCATCAAGCTATGAACAATTGGCTGTTGATATTGAGCATATGCATAGTGTTTTACCTCCTGTTCCTTTTCTTCTTGTAGGAAACAAAACCGACTTAGTAGATAAAGAAGAAATTGCTGCTTTAAAACAAACATTACCTGAAGCAGAGTACTTTTTTACCAGTGCTAAGAACGGTGACCATGTAGATAAAGTGTTTCGTAATTTAACCAGGATGATGGTTCCATGAATTTTAATTCATTAAAGGCGGAGCTAACAGGTTCTTCAATACAATTAATTGTTTTTGATCTCAAAGGTAATTTGATATCGTCATGCAATACACTATTTGAGCTTACTGATAAGAATATAACCAACTCCCTATATAATCATATTCCAATACTTGAAAGTCTTCAAGACGGCTTTAAAACTCTTACCAATGGTGAAAAATTAAAATTTCCATGCATGTGGTTTGATAGCTTTGGTAAGTCTGGTTACTTTGATTATATATTCAGTAGAAAAGATGATTATATAATATGGATACTCCATGATCTAAATGAGGTTTATGTTCATCAAATCAAACTGCAACAAGAACGAAATGATTCTTGGATTAGCGCAGAAGTTCTTGAGCTACACAAGCGAACTCAAGAAAAATTAGAAAAGGTTAAAGAAGACTATGAAAACCTATTCAATAATACTCCCGACCTGATACAGAGTGTTGACACGAAAGGAAATTTTCTGTTTACTAATCCTGCCTGGCGAA
Organism: Bacteroidota bacterium; assembly: GCA_039714715.1. GTDB lineage: Bacteria > Bacteroidota > Bacteroidia > Cytophagales > Cyclobacteriaceae > S012-113. The sequence goes on along the minus strand of JBDLIU010000093.1, from coordinate 12,837 downwards.
GTACATTAGGATATTCAGAAAAGGAGATTGAAAAAATGGAGCTCTTTGATGTCGTCCATCCTGATGACATAGAGTATTGTAATAATATTCATGCACGTCTTGAAACTGAAAAGAAGTTATCATTTGTTGAACTAAGATTAATTGGTAAAGAGAAAAACATTGTCCATTTACGAGGATCAATAATTGCCAGGCATATTGATGGTAAACTGGTTGCAAACCAGGGGGTATATAGAGACATTACCCATAGAAAAGAAATAGAAGATAAACTTAAGCAAAGTGAATCACAGTACAGATTGCTTGTAGAAAATGCAAGCGATATTATTTTAAAAACAGATCTCCAGGGTAGAATTGTTTACATAAACGAAATTGGCCTACAATTTATAGGCTTGCCTAAAGAAGAGTTAGGAGATTCCAATTTCATACAGTGGGTTGACCCAAACCATCGTAAACATGCTAGAGAGTTCTACCTGAACCAATCCTACAGAAAAATAAGTAGTACATATCAAGAGCTTCCTATTGTTGTTAATGATAAGAAATCATGGGTAGGACAAAATGTAAATCTGTTATTTGAGGATATTGATGGAAACGAAAGACTATCAGGCTTCCTGGTAATCATTAGAGATATAACCAAACAAAAAGTATTAGAAGAAACATTAAACCAAACTAATGAGATTCTTGACAAAAAGGTAGCAGAAAGAACCCGGGAGCTAAACAAAGCAAATGAAAACTTAACCAATGCGTATAACGATCTGGAAAAAAGTGCCGAAGAGCTCATTCAGAACAATAATGAATTGGAACAGTTTTCTTTCATTGTATCACACAACCTGAGAGGGCCTGTAGCCAGGTTAATAGGGTTAACAAGCTTATTTGATAAAGTAGAAGCCGATGAGCATCAAACTATTATCGATCAGGTTCACACTGCAACCAACTCACTGGATTCCATTTTATCAGATCTGACAGATATCCTTCAAATAAGAAAAGACCTCTATAATATTAAGGAGGATATCAACATTAATGATGAAATAAAAAGAGTGCAAAAGATTCTGGGAGGTGAAATTGGTGCCGTCTGTAACCCGGACAATCTTGATATTGAATTAGAACAAAATACTATTTATGGAGTTCGTGCCTATATACAAAGCATATTATACAATTTACTTAGCAATGCTTTTAAGTATAGAAGAAGTGATACTGACTTAAAGATTAAAATCACAAGCAAAGTCGACAACAACAAATACCTGATAAATATTGAAGATAATGGCAAGGGAATTGACATGGATAGATTTAAGGATAAGCTCTTCAGGATGTACTCCCGGTTCGATTTGAAAACCCAGGGAAGGGGAGTTGGTCTATATCTTGTAAAAAAGCAAGTTGAAGGAATGAATGGAACAATCTCTGTTAAAAGTAAAGTTAATGAAGGCACTTCATTTTATATTCAAATTCCTATTCCTGATTCATCACTGGTAGAGCACCAACTGGTCTATGATGATGAATGGGTATCAATTATTTATAATGGTATAATATTATCCACCCAAATTGTCTGGAAAAAGCCACCGGAAACTCAAATGCAAAGGATCTTTGAGAAAAATGTAGAAAATATATCCAAATACACTTCCTATTTCTGGATAATTGATACTACCAATCTGGGGAATGTTACACCTGAAAACCAGGAATGGTTTAATACTAAAAGTATACCATTATTAATCAATACTGGCACCAAAGGTATAGTAGTATTAAATAGTGATGGTAAAGGTTTTAATAGTTCGCAATGGAATCTATTAAAAGGTCATGCAGAAAAAATTGGATTAGATTTGCAATTTATGACTGATTCAGAAAAGACTAAAAATTATATATTGAATTTTTTACAAAGAAATACACTAATTTAAAAGATAGGCAAAATGAGCGACAAAAAACATAAAGCAGTTCTTCTTGTTGATGATGATTCAACAGACAATTATCTTAATAAGAAAACTATAGAATCTAACAATTTTGCAGAAAAGATTTACCTGAGTACAAATGCTTTATCTGCAGTAGAATTATTACAAAACTTCGAGGAATATAATACTGAAATGTTACCAGATGTTATTTTCCTGGATCTTGACATGCCCTTTATTGATGGATTTGAATTCCTGGATCGGTTTGAAGAATTTAAACCGGAAACAATAGAAAAATGTAAAGTAGTAATATTAACATCATCGATTAATCCCGCTGATGCTGAACGATCTGAGATTTATAGTTTTGTAAGAAAGTACTTAAGGAAACCTCTTACAGAAGAAAATTTGAATACATTAAGTTTTTAACATCAGTCTTTAATGATTTTAGTCGAAATATTTTTTCACCTATTAACAAAAACTACTTATGTCTAATTTACAAGTTGGCGTTGGCCAAAGCAGTATAGATGATTCTTTTCAGGCTGGAGAAGATGCAGCAAAAGATGCCTTAGAAAAACATGAAGGTAAACCTGAAGTTCTGATTGTATTGGCAGCAATGCGATACGATCATAATCAACTTCTGGAAGGCATAAAATCCGTAACCGGAGACACACAAATGATTGGTGGTACTACTGCCGGTGAGATTTCGACACATGGTTTATCAACAAATTCAGTGGTTATTATGGCACTGAGTTCTGATTCACTTGAATTCACCGTTGGCATCAGTAACAATATGAGCCTGGATGAAGCTTCATGTGGCGTAGAGTTGGTTAAAAACATCCGAAGCAAGCATAACTTTGAAGATGCTTTATCTCTTATGATTTTTCCAAATGGTATGGGAGGTGATGGAGTGGAGCTGATCGATAGCATTCATTCAGCAGTTGATGAAAAACTTGAAATAATAGGTGGATACCTGGGTGATGATATAAGATTTGAAAACACATATCAGTATTACAATGGGGGTGTTTACAAGGATGCTGTTGCAGGATTACTTATAAGCGGTAGCAAGGATTTTATTACGGGTATTGGTGTAAGGAGTGGATTTGAATCTGTCGGTAATCGATTTTATTGTACAAATTCTGACGGGAATGTGGTTAGTAAGTTTGATGATGAGTCTGCGTTAGACGTATATAAAGAATTCTTAGGTGAAGATCGAGCAGAAAAATTACCTGGAATCTGCCTGGAATATCCTTTTGGCTTAATTGATGAAAAGGTATCGATAGAAGGGAAAGAATATTTCCAGCTACGGTGTGGTTTGTCAGTAGACCATGAGAAAGGTACTATATCATTAGCAGGCTCAATACCGGAAGGCAGTGCCATTACACTAACTATGGCGTCAAGAGGTGATATTATTAAAGGTGCTGAATTGGCAGCAGAACAAGCTAAAAATTCACTTGGTAAAGCGAAACCCAAGGTCATATTAATGTTTAGTTGTGTTGGTCGTAAACTTGTGTTAGGGAGACGTACTGAAGAAGAAATTATTGCTGTACGAAAGGTTCTTGGTGATGATGTTCCAATTATTGGATTTTACACCTATGGTGAGATTGGACCAATAGACAAGATGAATAAAGAGCTTTCATCACCAAAGTTTCACAATGAAACTGTTGTGCTATGGGCTCTGGCTGAAAAATAGTTATTCCATTGCTAATTACTATTTAGTCATAACAAAATAGAATCATAAGAAGAATTTTTTGTATCAGTAGAGGAAACTACAAAACAACTCTTATACTCAGCGACCAATACTTTGATTTGTTATAATAGTAAGCAAATTTTACATTTTAGTTAATAGTAAGGACTAGTTAAAATATGGGTAAACCTTCATATAAAGAACTTGAAATAAGGATTAGGGAGCTGGAAAAGCTATTAACGGATAGTAGGGATAAACCCGATTATCAGGAAAAACTTTTACAGTTAAAGGAGCAGAATGTTGAACTTATTAGAAAATCAATTGTTCTATCTGAAGTAAGAAAAGAACTGGAGGATAAAAACTATGAACTAAAGTCTATACAGCAAAAACAGAAGGACGAAAATATCAATCTGATCAGGAAATCCATAGAACTTTCTAACCTTACAACTGAACTGGAAGACAAAAACTATGAACTGGATAAGCAGAATTATTACAACAAGTTGATTTCTGACGTTTGGAAGCTGGGTGTTGACAAATCTTCGTCTGAAGAAACCATTGTTCAAAACCTATTTGAGATTATTGGCCCTGCTTTCGATGTTTGTAGTGTAGAATATTTGAAAATGAACAAAGAAACCCAGGAATTCTTAACTGTAGACTCCTGGTGTCGACAAAAACCTGATAAACCCAGGAAGTCCGTACTTCCAAGTAATATTGCAGATCATTTCTTGTCGAAAAGGTTTCTTTATTTACCAGATGAAATGGATTCAAATATAGAACCATTCTTTGCTGGCAGGTTTGAGCAATTCAAAATAAAGTCTTTGTTATTAGTGCCATTCGGTACTACTGAAAACAAGCCTGATAAACTCCTCGCCTTTTTTAATTATAGGAATAAAAGGAGATGGCGTACGTTAGAAAAAGTGGTTATTTCTAACATGGCCAATATTGTAGCCATAAGAATGGACCAAATCTTAGCAGAAAGAATATTGCTTGAAAGTGAAGAAAAATTTAAAACATTAACAGAACAATCATTCGCTGGTATAACCCTTTCAGACTTTGATGGAAACTATGTATATGTAAACAAAGCCTTCTGTAAAATGTCGGGATATACAGAGGAAGAATTATTAAGTCTCTCAGTAAATGAAATGAAGCCTGACATTTACCAGCACCAGGGTGTTTTCCAGGATATTAAAGAAAGAACATCAAGTAAACCAACACGCACTCACTATCAAAAGAAAGATAAAACTGAATATACAGCAGAAGTAATTGGTAAGGCAATCACAATTGATAACAAAAAGCTTTTCCTCTCAACCATCCGTGATATCACAAAACAGGTAGAACGTGAGAATGAAATAAACAAACTTTTAACAATTGTTGAACAAAGTGCTAATACAATTGTTATTACCGACACCGATGGTAACATAGAATTTGCTAATCCTAAATTCACAGAAATCACTGGTTATACATTACAAGAAGTAAAGGGGAAACACACACGATTATTAGGTGCAAGGACTAAACCAAAAAGAATTTATGATGATTTATGGGATGCGATTACTAACAAAAAAATATGGCAAGGTGAGTTTCATAATATAAGAAAGAATGGTGAATTGTATTGGGAATATGCCACCATTACCCCAATCCTCGATATGACAGGGGAAATAACAAATTATCTTGCCATCAAGGAAGACATAACAGCAAAAAAAGCGGCTGAGGAAAACGCAAGAATGGAGCAGGAGCGCTTCAGAAAAATAATGGATATCAGTCCTTCAGGTATATATATCATCAATAAGGAATACGATATAGATTATATTAATCCTGTTATAGAAAAAGAATTCGGTAAGGTTAATGGTCAGAAATGTTATCAATATTTTAATGATTTCAATGAAGAGTGTGAATGGTGTAAGAATAAGGAAGTTTTTGAAGGGAAATCTGTTCGGTGGGAATGGGAATCAAAGAAAAACAATAAATTCTATGATGTCTTTGATACTCCTTTAATGAACCTTGATGGAAGTATGTCAAAATTTGTAATTACATATGACATTACTAAGCGAAAGGAATATGAGAGCTCTTTAAAAGATATTAATGATAAAAAAGACAAACTGTTCTCCATTATAGCACACGATTTAAGAAGTCCTTTTAATTCACTATTAGGATTGTCTGATCTTCTTTTAGTTAGTAATAAGGATGATGACAAGGTAAAAAGTGAAGAATATATTAAGCTGATAAATGATATCTCTCATAGAACATTAGAGTTACTCGGTAATTTACTTGCATGGGCTTCTTCCCAATCCGGATTGGGAAAGTTTTCACAACAAGAAGTCGACATTATTTCTTTGGTTAATGAAGTATTTAATACAACGCACCCATCCGCTATAAATAAAGAGATAGAAATAGTTAATAATATAAAAACAATAACGACTGTCTATGCAGATCGAAATATGATAAAAACAGTTGTGAGAAATATCATCAATAATGCTATTAAATTCACAAAGAAAGGGGGCTCTGTTAAGATTTCAGCGAAAAAGCTAATAGAGAAGAAGAAACTAGAAATATCAATAACAGATACAGGTATAGGCATTCCAAAAGAAAAGCAGAAAGATCTTTTCCGAATTGATAAAAACATATCAACCCGAGGAACAGATAACGAAGTAGGAACAGGGCTGGGGTTAATACTCTGTAAGGAGTTTGTTGAAAAAAATAATGGTGAAATAAAACTAGAAAGTAAAGCAGGGAAAGGCACTAAAATTAGTTTCACCTTACCCCTATTCTCACAATCTAACTAGTTAATCTTACTTATATTAACGTCAGTTCGATATAACAAAAACTTAAAACACAACAAAAAACCTGCCCGTTCCGCAGGCGGGCGTCATTCAGAGGCTTCCTGGGATGGATTTGTGTGTTGTTAAGCCGTAGGAATCCCAATATGGGGACTCCACGCCGTGCCTGCCGGCAGGCAGGGTCTATTAATTTCGCTTCGCTCCAATGAATAGTCCTCTGAGTGACGGATTAGCGTTTTTTGTTGGTCTCTTGTGTCGAGCTCACGTTAGATTAATATTTTATTTCTATTCAATAATTATCAATCCTCTTTGATCTTCACTAACAGAAATCAACTCCCAACCTGTGGGTGATTGAACATTATCTTTACTTGCATAAATCCTCCATCGATAAACTTTTCCGCTTTCTAAGCCTGCGCTAGCGTTTCCGTCTGAATTAAAATCGATACTTGTTTGAGAAGATGGGATAACAATGTTCTTAGCAGCCCAAAATTCAGTAAACCCACCCCAAATCACATTACCATTGGCATCAGATACCTCAATCACGTAATCTGAAGTACTTGAGTAATCTGACCAGCTAAATGTTGGTGTACTGGATGTGCTCACAGGAATTGTTGTTGAAGCGTCATTAGTAGGAGCTGCAAGGCTTACGGCTCCGGTAACGCTAAAGTCTCTTGTTACATTATTTTCTAAAACATGTACTGTGGGTTCGCCATTTTTAACTATCCAATCAGGATCCATTACGATGCCATCATTGGCAAAAGAAGCTCTTGCAAGAAACACTCCAATAGGCACATTTTCTAAAGAATAATTAGTGCCACTCGTTGTTGTGGCTAATCCGGGAATTGTTTCTCCGGTATCAGGATGAGTCAGTGCCACATCAACTTCTAAATTAGCAGTTGCAAGAAATGTAACCGTGCCCGACACAGTAACACCTTCTGTATTGGTAACTTGTAAATTAACCTCAGCTGTTTCAGTATCTGCAGTTACTACCGCTCCAGACTCAGATGAGTTCATCCCTACTTTCCAGGCTTTCACTACATAGGTGTCTGCAGGCACATTGTAAATCACATAATTTCCGTCAAAATCAGCTACTGTAGAGTATCCGGTAGACCCATTGCTGGCAACCACCAGCGTACCCAACAATGAAACATCAAAAGAGTTTAATTTACCGGAAATCCATCCTATATTGGTATCGCTGCTTACAAACATTTCAACCGGATTATCCAGCTCGCTGTCATTGGTAACCGTAAAAGGGATCGCGCTTGAACCTCGAACCGGCACATCAGTGTATCCCTGCTTTGCTAGCTTCAGGTAATAACTTCCACCAGCCACAGTAAATGAATAAGCTCCATCAACTGTAGTAGTTAATACATTACCAACAGTTTGGTTTGTATTCGCATCAAATAATGCAACTCTCACTCCTTCCAGTGCTGCTGATGAGCTTCCATCAGTAATTATTCCTTTTACAATCCCTGTGGGATTAGGCTCATCTTTATTACAAGCCTGAAACAAAACACCCGTTATTATAATTGCCAACAGAAAGTGATATTTACCAGATTTCATTGTTTGTTGTTTAGTGATAATTTATTGAGATATAATAAGTTTTAGTACAAAATAACACAAATCTAAATACCTTCACAACTTACTTTGTAACCATATAATCATATCTTTCTGTTTGTTTTCTTTTAAACCCTAATTAATGTAAACATCAAACTATCAGATTATATGAATGTTGATATAAATTAATACTTTTACGAATCTCATTTTTTAAAACTTGTAAAGCATAATGGAAGCCGATAAAGAAAAGGAGTTTGAAAAGAAGTTTTTTAAACTTTTTGATCTCAATCCTGTTTCTCTATGGGAAGAAGATATAAGCAATTTAAAAGCGTTGCTTGATAAGAAAAAGAAAGAAGTTGAAAATCTTAAGCTTTATCTGGATAGTAATCCTGATTTTGTTGAAAAGTGTGCTAAAACTATTATCATTAAGAATGTAAATAAGGTTTCGCTAGATCTTTTTGGTTTTAAAAGCAAAGATGATTTAGCCTCTAACATTAGTAAGAATTTTAATGATGTGTCATATGAAACCTTTAAGAATGAATTATGTTCTATTGCCAACAATTTAACAGAATTTAGAAGCTCAACTGAATTTGTTAAAACCGATGGGACAATACTGCCAGCAATAATTCAACTAGTAATTATTGATGACTTTAAAACATGTATTGTTTCTATTACAGATATATCTAAACAAAAAGAAGAAGAAGAAAAACTAAGGAATCAAACCGAAAAATATGCTGAGCTCAACAAGGAATATCAATTTCTAACGGAAGAACTAATTATTGAAAGAGAAAAGGCAGAAGAAAATGAAATAATTCAGCGAAGTATGGTTCAAAATATTCCGGGGATGACATATCGCTCCAATCCTGATTGGTCAGTGAAAGTTATCAATAATAGCAAACTGGTCTGTGGTTATGAGACAGAAGATTTTCTTCAGGGTAAATTAAATTGGATTGATTTAATATTACCTGAGGATAAGGAAAATGTTTTAGATCAAAGTAAAATTCTCGAGAAAAACCAAACCAGTGTAATACAGGAATACCGCATTATTGCTAATGATAGATCTATCCGTTATATAGTGGATTATAAGACTTCCTTGTTTGATGATGACAATATATTTCTCGGGGTTGATGGAATTGTTCTGGACACTACCGAAAAAAAAGAAATTGAACAAGAATTAATAAATGCTAAGGAAAAGGCTGAAGAGAGTGATCGGTTAAAATCTGAATTCTTCGATAATATGTCTCATGAAGTAAGAACTCCTTTAAATGGTATATTAGGCTTTTCGAATTTTCTAAAAAAACCAAATGTCACTGACGAGCAAAGAGTAGAATATATCAATATCATTCAAAATAGTGGGCACCAATTACTTCAAATAATTGATGATATCCTGGAAATCTCAAAACTTGGATCAAATCAAACTGCATTACTGGAGGAAGAGGTTAATGTAAATGATTTACTACAAGAATTGTTCTCTGTTTTTGAACTAAAGTCTATCAAGAACAATATTCCTTTAATCCTAAAAAAAGGACTACCGGATACTAACAGCATTATCATTACTGATAAAACCAAACTAAACAGAATAGTAAGCAATCTGCTGGAAAATGCTTTCAAGTTTACCAGTGACGGTTATATTGAATTTGGATACAAACTGGAAGAAGGGAAACTAGCTATTTATGTAAAAGACACAGGTATTGGAATTAGACCAGAAAAACAGAACATCATATTTGAACGATTTTCTCAGGAAGAAAAAGAATTATCTCAAAAGGTTGGTGGATTGGGCCTGGGGTTATCGATCGCGAAGGAGCATGCTAAGTTACTTGGAGGTAGCATTAGACTGAATTCTGAGAAAGGAAAAGGATCTACATTTTATGTGACAATTCCATTTAAGCTACCATCGTTAAAATCTCAAAGATTTGTCAAATCAAGAACTTAAGATGAAAGGTTCAAAAACATATAAAATCCTGGTGGTCGAAGATGAAGATTTAAACTATGCAGTTATAGAAACCATGCTGGATTTTTTTGAGGATAACTTCATACCTATAAGAGCAAACCATGGCGAAAAAGCAGTTGAGATTTGTAAAGATGATCCTGATATTGATATTGTTTTGATGGATTTAAAAATGCCGGTTATGAATGGTTTTGAAGCAACTCAACTAATTAAAGAGTTTCGTCCTGAATTAGCTGTAATTGCTCAAACTGCCTTTGCCACGCAGGAGTCACGCTCGTTGGCAGAATCAACAGGCTTTGATGGGTTTATTACTAAACCGATTAATGAAGAGGCTCTTAGAGAGGTTTTACAAGATAACCTCTAATATTAAATCTTTAACAGGTTAATAGCACCGAGCCATTCTAGAACAAATCAGGTATTAACTCATAACCTCTCAAAGCTGCTGCCGTTTGTGGTGAGAATCCATCCAGCAATTTGGCAATATTGATCACTTCGTTATCACGGAATCTGGTCCTTGAAATTACCTTAACAATAATATCCGGTTTTCTGTTATTCATGTTTTTAAGTTCACCACCCCAACTCCTGATCTGCTTCAGCACATCTTCACATAAAACAGCATTCGGATTGATAATCTCATCAATCTGAAAGTTAAATTTCTTTGCATTTACAACGAACTTATCCTTGATAATAGGGAAATGGGTACAACCTAAAAAGAGTTTAACCTCCTTATGATTAATACTGTTATCGGTCATTTTGGAAGCAGCTTTTTCGAAAATTTCGGTTAGCATATTATCCGTTACATCAGAATCGGGATGGTTTTCAATAGCATTGGGTAACATAATATCTGAAGCAACCGACACCATGTTCCTTTTATCACTGGAGTACAATTTGGATTTAACTGTGGTTGGCATAGCAATTTCTATTACCGGCACCTCAAACTCTTTGCTCAATAAGTCTTTACCAACTTCTACAATATCCAAAACATTGAGGTCTCCATTCTTGTATGTCGGTGTCTTAAAATAAACTACTGATAAAGAGTTGCAGGCTATCGCTAATAAGTCCGGATTATATCGCTCTTTCATCGACACGAGCACCTTCTCAAAAGTTTCGACCTGTTCTTCAGGAGTCATCACTTTGTAACCCTCTGATTGTGATTTTTGAGCATTATAGAATACTATGTCTAAATCAAAAGGAAGGGTTTCTTTTTTTACCCTTTCAACAAAGTCTGCCATAATGGTTAATCCTCCAAGGCCTGAATCGGTGAAAAGTACAGTCTTTTTATTCATTTCATTACCAGATTACATTGAACTGGCAAGTTTACCCAAGATTATTCATTTGAAAAATAAATAATTGACGAATCCTGACCATAATCGTCAGGATTGTCATGGTAAACCCAAAAATTCTCCAGTTCATCGATCTTTTTTGCAGAATAGTCATTTTGTTAGTCAATTTGATCTAAAAATATGGTCATGAAAAATCTTAAAACAATAACTCGAAATTTATTGATCCTTGGTTTAGTCGCCTTCATTGGTTGTGGGGTCTTCTCTATTCACCCTCTTTATCATGAAGAAGATCTTATTGTGAATTTAGATTTAGTTGGTATATGGGAAAATATTGATGATAAGGATTATATTAGAATTGACACGATCAAAGACAAGAAATATAGATTTATGTGGTATGAAGCTGAAGACACCATATACTTTGAAGCAGGACTCGTTAAATTAGATAATCACTATTTTTTTGATATGTACCCATATGATGATCCAAATACGGAAGATTCAGAAATTGGAGACAACTTTTGGAAAAACTTCATTCCAGCTCATTCTTTTACTAAATTGGAATTAAAAGAAGACACCATTAGTATGGCTGAATTTGATAGTAAGAGATTAATTACATTATTTAAAGAAAACAGAGTTCGATTAGCTCATGAGTTGCCTGATGACAATTATGTAGTAATCACAGCTTCAACCAATGATCTTCAGAAATTTGTATCTCGCTATGCAGATGATACAGATGCGTTTAATGAATCCGATAGTTATCGAAGGCTATAATATGAACTTTATCAAAATAATTAATAAAAGGGTACTCCAGCATATCGTTTTCTGGGGTATTTCTTTATATATCCTGCTTATGCATTTCCAGGCATCAAGTCAGATCTCTCCTACTGACTTTATATACACAGGTCTCTTCAGTATTTTTATTTTTGTGTCAGTGTATATTAACTTATTTTTACTCATTCCCAGGTTTTTTCAAAGAGGTCTATATTTCCAATATGCAATTTATTTGGTAGCAAGCCTGGGAATTTTAGGTTACCTGCAAATCTTCTTATTCGACTATTTGGTAGAGTGGTTATTCCCGGGATACTATCTAATCTCATACTTCAATTACTGGCAAACTCTTGAGTATTTTATAATATTCGTGGGTATTACTACACTTTTGCATCTATCTAAATCGTGGTTTCTTCTTAAAGATTCTGAAGCAAAGCTTGTTAAAACTCAAAAAGAAAAGGTTGAGGCCGAGCTTATGGCGCTAAAAAATCAAATTAATCCTCATTTTTTATTCAATAGCCTTAATAGCATTTATTCCCTGGTATTGAAAAAAAATGAAAATGCCCCAGAAGCATTGATTAAACTATCAGACAGCATGCGTTATATTATTTATGAATCTGATAATGAAAAAGTAGAACTCAAAAAAGAAATTGATTTTGTTACCAACTATATCGAATTGCAAAAATTACGTATCAGCGAAAAGGACACAATCAATTTTACCATGCCAGATGAAATTGGAGCACAAATGATTGCCCCACTCTTATTTATTCCTATCGTGGAGAATTGTTTTAAACATGGTATTAAAGGAGAGACTGCTTCCTCCTTTGTAGATATCGGTATCTACATCAATGACGGCTCAATTGCTCTATCCACTAAAAACAACATTGGAATGGTAGACAGTGTTGAAAGATCCAAATCGAGTGGAACAGGCCTTGGTAATCTAAAACAACGATTA
>JBDLIU010000092.1:0-14941 GCA_039714715.1 Bacteroidota bacterium | reverse complement strand
CTTTAAGTAGCGACTTTAATTCTGTAATCTCCCATAAACCAATGATTTTTCCTGACTCACTTCCCTGATTTAAAAATGGAGTCACCTTCATTTCAAAGGTAAGGTTATCTCCCAGCACTAATTCATCTTTAAATTCATCCTCTTTCCGATTTTGCTCAAGATATGGCTGGTATTCAGGAAAAATATCAGTTACTGTTTTGCCAATTACACTGTAATTTTTCTGATTAAGTATTTTCAGCGCAGTGTTATTAATATCGAGAATTTCGTGATATTCATTGATTATTATAATCCCCATTTGAGCATCTTTTACCACCATGTTGTAGGCAACAGGAATCATGTTTAAGAACTTACTTAAATGCATACTAATTAGCATTATTAAGCCTACAAGGGCAATAAAAAGATTGGTGAAGTCGAAAGGATAGATTGGGTTAATGTTAAAAACATATAATATGTTAGGGAGTATTATTAAAAAAACAGATATGGCCAGTGGCAATATCTGGTTCCTGTATTTTCGAGGTAAAGAGAAAGCTCTAAAAAAAACAATCAGTAGACTGGCCGTTGTGATCAAATAAGCATAGCCTGTCCAGATATAAAAGCCCATACCATACTCCTTTGTCAATAATAGCATACCATTGAAGTCCTCTAATTGATACGAGGCATAGAAAAAATCATGTAATGTTAGTGTTAATACTTCCAGGTAGGTTAAGATTGGTATTATGGCCAGAGTACCTATAACCCACTTGTCGATTAACTGTCGGTAATTTGTATAGTTGATAACAAACAGGAACCAGAAAAAAACAGATGAAATAATACCGGCATATTCAATTCGGAGTATAATTAGCTTAAACTCGAGATTTGTGCCGGATATCTGTAGTATATAACCAACAACCCATATAAAGGCCGATAGCATTACTGCTCTAAAAGTATTGGTTGTCCTGGAATGTTTTAATTTGAGTGATATGAATGAGAGGAAAGCGAGAATTCCGGCTGCAACAATATAGATAATTACAAAAGGAGTCGATTGCCAGAATTCCATTTTACTAAATTACTTAATTATAATTACGGATTAAATACTTTCACCTCTATTCAGATAAGAGAAAAAAAAGCTGCCACCTGTTAATGGTGACAGCTTAAAAACGTATAAATCAAATGTAAATTAATTATCGATCAACCCCTGCCCTTCTATCCATGGAGCACCGGCATCTTTTAGTGCTTTTTCAATCTCTGGCATGGTTCTATCAACTATTGCTTTTAGACCTGCTTTGATTTCAGTTAGCTGATCTACCGCACGACTGAAAGCCGCCTTATGGTTACCTGTGGGGCCATAAGTGGTTGATAATGATCCTCTTCCCAGCATATTGGCAGCCCCGGGTGTAGGATTTGAACGTTCACCAATCTCACCTTTCACATCGCTGCCATTAAGCTCTTTATTAATGTCTAATAATTTGTTCTTGGTGTCAAAGATTTTTGCGAACAACTCGGATGAAGGTTTAGAGGCATTACCCAATGCTCTACCCATAGTGTCTATAAGTTTAAGGTTTCTGGAAAGCACAACATTGGTAGCAGTAAGATCCTGCTGAAATGCTTCATATTCTTTCCTAAAACTTGCGATTTCATCATAGGATGCACCTTTTAGGGCACCTTCACGTAAAGGCACTACCTCAAAACTCTGAGGGCTTACCATTTCTGTTATCTTTCCATCTACTGATTTTGATAACGTAACTGTATAGGTTCCCGGGGTAGCCATAGTGCCACCTCTAAACCATCCACCACTTCTTCCCCTGCTTTCAAGTCGTTCTCCTCTTTTGCTTGCATAAGATAAGTTCCAGCTAACCCTGTTAAAGCCTTTCTTAGCAGTACCTCTTACGGTGTTTACTACATTCCCTTCGCTATCCTTAATCGTGAGAAGTATCGTTGGTTTAGGTTGCCTGTTCTCTGCTTCAAGCGCATCCCATCCGGGGAATGGAATGTTAGCATTTTGTTTGGCCAGATCTTTTTCTTTCTTCTTTCTTTTATCTTTCAGAGAGCTTAACTTATCAGCGAGGTAATAAGTGAACACGGCACCAAATGGTGGGTTGTCAGCAATATACTCTGAATCTCCCTGGCCACCGACTCCCTGTCGTTGAGCATACCAATACGCAGGTTTCGTTTTAAACATTGTAGCTTCCTCCTTCATCATTTCAGACTTAAATTCTCGTATTGGGGTAATATCATCCAACACGAAGAAGCCACGACCAAACGAAGCGCCTACCAGGTCATTCTCTCTTCTTTGTATTACAATGTCGCGGAATGAAATATTCGGAATGCCACCGGTTAGCTTAACCCAGTTGGTGCCACCATTGTATGTAAAATATATTCCGAATTCTGTAGCCGCAAACAACAGGTCTTTATTAACATGATCCTGTACCAGTCTCCATGTTAACAACTTATCTGCAGGCAGATCACCATTTATTATTGTCCAGGATTTACCCATATTAGTACTCTTGACAAGATACGGTTTGTAGTCACCATATTTATGATTATCGAGTGCTGCATAAACAACATTAGCATTGAATAAGTCAGCTCGTACGTCATTTACAAATGCGGTGGAAGGTACACCTTTGATGTTTCCCAGCTCGTATTTACGCCAGGTAGTGCCACCATCTTCTGTAATTTGGATGATACCATCATCGGTTCCGGCATAGATCAATCCTTCTTTCTTTGGTGATTCTGATAATGATGTGATGGTATTATAATTAGACATGGCACCTACATCCCATGCATTATCCCAGCTTTGTGTTTTGCCCATAATTGGAAGAGCAATACGTTCCTGGTTTCGTGTTAAATCTTTAGATATGGCTTTCCAGTCATCACCACGATTATCAGATCTCCATACGCGTTGAGAAGCAAAATAAAGCCTTGTTGGATTATGAGGACTTACCAATATTGGTGCATCCCAATTAAAGCGTTCATATGGATCACCTTTTCCTGCCTGTGGTTGAATATAAACCGTTTCACCTGTAGTTTGATCTACTCTCCATAGAACACCCTGCTGGAATTCTCCATACGTTATCTTTGGGTTACCCGGTTCAACCGCAGACTGATGACCATCAGCCCCAAGTGTTTTCCACCAGTCACTATTTCTAATGCCTCCCCAACTATCTGTCCTTGAAGGGCCTCCATGGGAGCCATTGTCCTGGGTTCCACCATATATAAAATAGAAAGGTTCACTGTCATCAACAGCTACCTTAAAATACTGGGTGATTGGAAGATTGCGAATAAATTTCCATGATTTGGTTAAATCGAATGATTCATATAAACCTCCATCAGTTCCAAATAATACGTAATTAGGATCCGACTTTTTAAAAGCCATGGCGTGGCTATCTACATGCTTGTTTCTTTCATTCATGCTATGGTACGTTTTACCATGGTCATCCGAGATGATTACATAATTGTTCATCAGGAATAATTTTCCTTCATGGTGAGGCGAAGCATACAATTCCTGGTAATAATGAGGGCCTGTACCACCGGAAACAGCGTCTGATTGTTTTGTCCAGCTTATTCCCCTATTGGTAGACATGAAAATGCCCCCTTTTGTCCTGTCCAACTCAATAGCTGCATAGATAACATCAGCGTTGAATGGTGAGATAGCTAATCCGATTTTCCCCAGGTTTGAACCGGGGATACCATTCTTTAGTTTTGTCCATGTATCACCTCCATCTATTGATTTATGAATTCCTGATCCGGGGCCACCACCCATATAGGCCGCCACAGTGCGATGTCTCTGCCATGTAGCAGCGTATAACACGTCTGGATTGTTAAAGTCAATTACAATATCGGTAACACCAACCCACTCTGCATCACCAAGCGTCTTGCGCCATGTTTTACCTCCATCTGTGGTTTTGTATAGCCCTCTTTCATCACCTTTATTCCACAAGGGTCCCTGTGCAGCTACCCAAACAATATTAGGATTAGTAGGATGTACAATGATTTTGGAGATATGGTCGCTTTTCTTCAACCCCATATTTTTCCATGATTTTCCTTCATCATGGCTTACATAAACGCCATCGCCAAATGCTACATGTCGTCCTCCTACATTTTCTCCGGTACCAACCCATATAGTGGCAGGATTATTAGGATCAATGGTTATACATCCAATAGAATAGCTAGCCTGGCTATCAAATATAGGCTTCCAGGTTGTTCCTGAATTGGTAGTTTTCCAGACTCCCCCGGATCCAACAGCTACATACCATACATTTGCATTGGTGGGGTGAATTGCAATGTCGGCAATTCTGCCAGACACAAATGCTGGACCAAGGTTTCTAAACTTGAGTCCACTAAATGTTTTGTCAGATAGTTCTTGTGCATTAGTAAATGAACTGAAGAACAATACGAGAATTAGTACAACTGAGGTTTTTAAAATTTGCTTCATGGTATTTTAATTATGGTTACATAAAAATACCATAACGAAATAAGTTTTAATACTGTAATTTGATTAACGGAAAGTTTTGTTTGTAGGCGACTACTTGAAAAAGCATTTCATAACTACCTAGTTTAATTCATACCCAAAGCCAGATTTATCACCGATGCTCATCATGCCATCTTCCAGGATAAAACCACCACTTACAAGGTCTTCTGCCAGGTCTAAACTTCCATCAAGATCAATGAACTTCGTATTAGGGCAAGCAAAAGCGGCATGAAGTGCTGCTGTAATGCTAACAATACTTTCATCATTACAACCCCAGAAAAGGTTTATGCCAGCAGATTTAGCTATAGTGGCAATTTCAAAAGCAGGTAAAAGCCCGCCACATTTCATCAGTTTTATATTGTAAATGCCAAATGGTTGTGGCAAGATAGCAAAGTCAAGTGCACTTTTGCTATTCTTCAGACTCTCATCAGCGACCAGCATTGTACGACTCTCTGTATCAATTTGCAAAAGCTCATTTTCAGAACCTACAGGAAGGGGTTGCTCAATCACTTCCAGTCCATATCTCCTGGTTTCCGTAATGAACTTTTTGAGCTCATTTATTGTATACCCCTGATTGGCATCAACCCTGATTATGCTGTTACTAAAGCTTTCATGAACCCTGGCAATTCGTTCAATATCCAGATCAACATTATGGCCTGTCTTAACTTTCAATACCTTAAAACCAAGTGCTTGATAAGATTTTGCTTCATAAACTGTTTCTGCAACATCCATAATGCCAATAGTTACTGAAGTAGGTAAACTATGAAGATGTCTGCCATATAATTCAACAACGGGCATATCGATAAACTTACCAAATGCATCATGAAGAGCGATATCCCAGATAACCAGCGTGCCCGGCTTACCCGGAAATGTATCAGCAATTTCATTGATCATTGCCCTGAAATGCCTGATGTCTCTACCTATAAATGATTGGCAATAATCTGATTGACAATTTTTAAGAACACCTGTGGGACTCTCTCCCACTACCTGTAAATCGGGATTAGCTGAGCCAATACCTACAATGCCATTTTCCAGTGTAACAAGCAGAAAGACGTTTTCTACATTAGAAATTGTTTTATAGGATATCGTATAGGGCTTAGTGAGTGCCAGGTTTTTTGAGAAGACTTCTATTTTTTTAATTTTCATAATGCTGCATTCTTAAGTATTTCGGAAATCAAAGTATCTACGCCTTCTTCAAGGGGTAAAACAACAGGTATATTTAAAGTATTTGCATACTCCTTTTTATAAGATAAGGCTTCACTTTCTGGCAGCCCGGTTGTATTAAGTGCCAGGGCTATTACTTTCGATCCAAACTTCTCGATAATATCTATTTCAGTTGCAACCGAAGGGATTAAGCCCCATTCTTCATCATCATCGAAATATTTTCTATTAGGTGCATGAGACAATACTACCTGTTTTGCATTTCCTGATAAGAGAAATTCAAGACCACAAGGGCCACTGGGGTTCCTCAAACTGGATTGGCCTTCTAAAAGTATAATATCCGGTCTGGCTTCTTTCCAGCATGTGAGGATGGCATACTCCAACTCTCCGGAGACAAAATCATTTATTGTAGAATCAAAAATAAACCCATACTTATTGCCCTGCATCCATCCGGTTTGACCTGTATAGATCATCTCGGCTTTGATATCTTTTTCGGAACAGGCATTTACGATGAATTGTGCCGTTGTTCTTTTTCCCATGGCGCAGTCCATGGCCAGAAAAGCAACGATTGGCACATCAACTTCAAATATTTTACCTGTCCAGAAATGAAGTTCTTTAACCGGTTTTGGTTTTCGTATATCAATTAACTCAACATTATTGTCTTTAGCCAATTTTTCTATATCATCATGTGTAGCCAACTGGTCATGGAGACCATTGATGATACCTAGCTTTTGTGTTAATGCCTGGTTGATAATATCTTTCAATGAGTTGGATAATACACCGCCAACAGTTGCTACACCAATAACCAGATATTTTATTGAATCAAATAGCGCTAAGCCCTCTTCTATGGTGGCAACAATTGGGATATTACGGTGATTCCCATCAAGTATTTCACCTGCATCGGCTCCGGAATATTTATCATCTACTATAGCTACCACCTCAAATCGATCTGAGCCTCTGATTAATCCATGAGCCGTTTTGGCATAGTCTAGTTTTAATAAGCCGTCTGTTGCAACCAAGACCCTATCTTTCATCAATCCGTGTCCTTTATTTCTATGTAAATAAAGCTAATTGTTCTGAATATAGCCGTATATCAATATTATTAATATAAAAAAGAAAGATAAAGAAGCAATATATGCTTTATCTTTATCTATTAATCAATATAAAAAGAATAATATGCTGGACTTAACGGACAAAACCATTCTGAGGCATCTTCAAAATAATGGCAAGAAAACTATCAGAGAGCTATCTGTAAACTTAAAAATGACCACATCTCCTGTGTTTGAACGGATTAAAGACATGGAAAAGGAAGGTGTTATTAAAAAGTACGTTGCTTTGGCTGATCATAAAAAAATTGATAGAGGACAGATAGTTTTTTGCAATGTTACTATGTCCGATTATTCAACAAAGACAATCTCCAATTTTGAGCAAGAAGTAGCTGAAATGCCTGAAGTGCTTGAGTGTTATCATTTTGCAGGAGAGGTTGATTACCAGCTAAAGGTGTTGGTTAAAGACATTGATGCTTACTATGAATTTCTACAGGCTTTTGCGGACCTACCTATGGTAAAAGTGCATAGTAGTATTGTGGTACTAAAAGAGGTAAAATACTCGACAGAGATACCTGTGTAATGATTGTAGGCTATCTTCCTAAAGCATACTCCAGGATATCAAGGGCTGTTTCGGCCATTTTATTGCCCTTATTATCAAGTAGTGGATTGATTTCTGTTATTTCCAGTGCAGCAACCTTATCCCATTGCATTAAGGTATGAAGTAATTCTTTGGCTTCATTATCGGTAAGGCCATTGGCAACAGGTGTTCCGGTGCCACTGCTCACCACATCGCTATCCATACTATCCACATCGAAAGAAACATAAATGATATCACAATCAATTAATTTATTCTTTATTTCAGATATCACGTTTTCAATACCTTTTTCCCTGAGAATTTTAGGTGAGTAATTAGGAATGGAGTGTTTCTCGATCAGGTAATCTTCTTCTTTCTCTGTATCTCTTACACCAATAAACACCACATCTTCAGGAAGAACTTTAGGCTTGATCCCTCCTACTGATTTAAGCTTTTCCCAAAGTACTTTAGTCTCATCCCTCACATCACCGGGATCGAATTTAATATTGTCTTCGTTAAGCACAGCAGCAACAGGCATACCATGTACATTCCCTGAAGGTGATGTATAGGGCGAATGCAAATCTGCATGGGCATCAATCCAGATTATACCTAAACGTTTCTCAGGGTGAGCCTTCTTAATGCCGGCTATTGTACCTCCGGAAGAAGCATGATCGCCAGATATGATAAGGGGGAAACAATCTTTGGCAATAATCTCATTAACCTTTTTACAAACATCTTCATAAACGTCAATGATAGAGTCGATATGTTTTGCCCAATCGTGAATTGAAACCTCGGCCAGTACATGATTTTTGTCCTGTATGGATACACTGTTAGTCTCTTTAAAGAAGTTGTTAAGCCTGGTTAACGCTACGGCAATCATGGCATCGATACCTAGACTTGCACCCCTGGTACCTGCACCTAACTCTGATCGATTGTAAATAATGGTAAGATTATCTTTCACTAGTAGTCATTAAATTCTTAATAAGAAAATTCAAATTTTCAAGAAGTTATAAAAATAAAAAAAGTCCAGACTTTATAGGTCTGGACTTCTTTAATCGGTAATTGTAATTATAAGTGCTTATTCTTTTACAAGTCTTACATTAACGGCGTTTAGGCCTTTTTTACCTTCTTCTACATCATATTCCACCTTGTCATTTTCATTAATTTGATCTACAATACCTGTAGAATGTACAAAGATGTCATTTGAGCCATCGTCAGGTACGATAAATCCATACCCTTTCGAATTGTTGAAAAATTTTACTGTTCCTTCCATTTAACTATTTATTAATTATTAATTGTGTGCAAAGTTGGTAATAATATATTTATTAACAAGGATATATCCTTACTATTTGTATAGAAATGATTGATAACGAAAAAGATGTGTAGGATAATATCTTATTTTTTAAGTAATATAGAAACTGAACTAAGTCTTTTTTTTGACTCCTTTCATCCTCTAATATAGCATCTTTATCTAGCAACCTATAATTATTTTAATGTTCTATAGCCTGTAAAATTAAATTCTACCGAAAAATAATGGAATAATTAAACCGTGATTGAATAATTCGTACCTTTATAATAAGTCTTAAAACAAGTAAATCAAACATTTAACCAGGAAGAAACACTTTTAGTTATGGCCTATATACCTATAGAATCGAAAATATCATTGATAAATAAATACATTCAGGTCAATATCCTTCGAAATAATGGTGAAGCAATGCATGTAGACCATCTTGAAAACGAAATTTTCACTAAGATAATTGAAGATTTAAAGTCATTTAATGAAAAGCCCGAAGAAGAAGAAGAGGTCTCATTAAGGCCTACAATTGATGCATTACGATCCTACCAATTAACACAACGTAAGCTAAAAGAAAAGTTGGATGATCTGCTTGAAGGTCTTAAACAAATAGAAGAAACAGAAGAAGATCAGCTAAACTTGGGCACAATTATAAAAAGTCTTGAAGAATTAGACAGAAAGTAAAGAAAACAAAAAGTGTTATAAAATTTATCTTCTTCTACCTCGCGAATAACGAGCTTCTCTTCTTGATTTCCTTGGTTTTGACTTTGACATTCCTTTTTTTCTATCAGCAGGAATTTTTGTATTATTATCTTCAAGGTTAACTCGAATACTCCGCCCTTCAATTTCAATTCCATCAAACTTTTCGCTGAACTTACTGTCAACTTTATTATCTATTTCAAAAAAAGCACAGTTTCTCTGAAGTGCCAGTTGTCCGAAATGTTTCCGCTTAATTTCACCTACATCAGAGAGAAAATGCAGTAAGTCGCCTTTGGTAACGCCATCTATCAAGCCAATATTAATAAAATATCGGTTTGAACCTTCTTTGGCACTTTTTTCGTGAGCACCACCAGAGGATTCATTGAGGTCATCTTCCTCCCCTCCCTGTATCATTAAATGGTCAAGCTGACTGGTAATCAACTTTTTAAGAATATCATCCTTATTGAGATGGGCAAACTGGTCTTGCAAATGATTTAAGATTTCTTCCGCCTGGCTATCTGTTTCTATATTGATTATTAAGTTGGCCCAGTTGTTTATTCTGCTTGATTTTAAATCTTCAACGCTTGGTACTTCGATCCGCTCAAACTTAATCTTGATTTTCTTCTCTAGCTCAGTAATTCGTCTGCTTTCTCTAGGATTGATAAATGCAAGTGAAATTCCCTTTTTACCTGCCCTACCTGTTCTTCCGCTGCGATGCGTATAATACGATAATTGATCTGGCAAGGTATGATGAATAACATGTGTAAGGTCATCAACATCTATACCTCTTGCAGCTACATCGGTAGCCATAAGTAATTGCATAGATCGATTTTTAAATCGTCTCATTACAGCATCTCGTTGGGATTGAGATAAGTCGCCATGCAGTGCCTCCACTCCATAGCCCAAATTACCCAGCTCATCCGCAATCTTTTGCGTTTCCCTCCTGGTACGACAAAACATTATTCCTCGCATATCAGGTTGAATATCCAGGAACCGTCTTAGTGCCGGAAGCTTGTTAGCTGTTTTAGTAATTATATATTTATGGGTAATATCCTTATTGGAAATTTCCTTGGTATTAACAGAAACTTCCATTGGATTATCCATGTACATCTTAATAATCCTACGGATTTCCGAAGGCATGGTAGCTGAAAATAACCAGGTAGCTTCTTTGGAAGTTGAATATGACAATATTCTATCAATATCTTCCTTAAAACCCATGTTTAACATCTCATCTGCTTCATCCAGAACCATGTAACGTACATTTTCAAGACTGACAGCCTTTCTGTTAATGAGATCCAGCAAGCGACCTGGAGTGGCAACCAATATCTGGGTGGGTCTTTTTAATGCCTTAATCTGATTGGTTATTGATGCTCCACCGTACACTACCTGCACATTTAGGTTCGGAGCATGCTTTGAAAACCCAACAAGTTGTTCCGCAGTTTGTTGACTCAACTCTCGTGTAGGGGCCATAATCAAAGCCTGAGTGTTTTTGTCGTTCGGGTTAATTAACTCAATAAGCGGTAGACCAAAAGCAGCAGTTTTACCTGTTCCTGTTTGAGCAAGACCAATAAAATCTGTGGGATCTTTGGTTAATAAGGTTGGGATTGCTTTTTCCTGTATAGGTGTTGGTGTCTCAAATCCTATACTATTCAGAGTCTCAACAATCGATGCCGAGAGCCCAAGTTTTTCAAATAAATTCAAATGATTTTTCTTAGATAAGCCGCAAAGGTAGTGACTTTATTTCTAAATTAAACATTGTTACAATGATGTAGAATAGTTTTCGATGTATTGACTTTAATTCTGGGGTAATTCTATAATGAATTTAGAGCCTGTCTTTATCTTTGATTCAAATCGAATACTGCCTTCCAGTTTTTCCAGTGTCTCTTTGACAATATAAAGACCCAAACCGGAACCTTTAGAAGCATCAGACGCTCTGAAAAACATATCAAAAATTTGTTTATGATGTTCACTGGGTATGCCAACGCCATTATCCTCGATAGCAATAGTAAGCCCACCGCCATTCATTGTTGTGTTGATATTAACGTATTTCTGTTCCTTTCCGGGATCATGATATTTTATGGCATTGGATACGATATTATTCACCACAACTTTTAGCCTGTTGGGGTCTGTCTTATATTCTAATTCCGGATCAGTATTAATATTCAACTTAATATTAGATTCATTAGATAAATAATCGAACGAATCCCTTACCTCATCAAGAAGCTTTTTCATGTTAACAGTCAAATGGATAATATCCATTCTGGAATTTCTTGAATACTCCGTGATATCTCTAATAAAGCCCTCCATATCATGAATTCTTGACGTCATCATTTCAAGATATTTCTCCTGTTCTTTCTTGTTGGGATTGATCTTAAAGACTTCAATTAGTCCTAACAAAGTCGTAAGTGGGGCACGCAGATCATGGGAAGCACTGTATACAAACTTATCAAGTTCATCATTGGCTTTTTGAAGCTCTGAATTTTTCAATTTCAACTCAGTAGTTAAATCAAACAGGTCTTCTCTGGCAGTTGTAAGGTATTTCTCAGACTCCTTATTTCGCTTAATTAAAAAGATAACAGCCAGAACTGCTGTTGTAAAGCTCATTAAAAAGTTTATGGTAAAGGTTGTATTAATGGATTGTTGTGTAATTAAAGGGTCTCCTTCATGGAGCCCCATGTTGCCATAATAGGCAAATAATGCCAGAAATATACTTAATAAAATAAAGCCAATTCCATGTGCCAGTTTTTTAGGAAAGAACAGCACTATACTTCCAATAGCTGATACTAAAAAGAACATATAAATTCCACGATCCTGATTTTCATTATCAGCAATAAGATATAATAATATATTAGATACTAATAATAATACGGTTGATGCCAGCGTGTATTTACCTATTCTGTTTAATATGATGGTAATAACTGCAGAAATTGCGGTTATATAATACCAATACATAAACGCAGAAAAACCATAAATAGGATCTAGTATTATATATATTATGCAAAGTAAAATAACGAGAACAGCAAATTGACCTCGTAGTATTGCTAACTTGTAATCAGCACGATCCTCAATAATTTTGTTGCCAACTAAAAAATTCGTGATCCATGATCTTTTATACATAAAACATGTTTCGTGCAATATGAAGTCCCGAATATAATTACAACAGATTTAAATTGTGCGAAAATATTAGTAGATTTTAGAAATACTTACAAATCTAATGGGCTCTCTTCAATCTGATATAAAAAGTATTATTGCAGATAAGCAACATGGCTCAAGTATAATTTTACATAAAATAATACAATTGTTAGGGGCTAATAATTATAATATTGATGAATTACGATGGGTCTTTAACAACTTAAGAAAGGTTGATGAGGCAATGATAATAATTCACCATTTTCTGGATTTGTTGGAACCTAAAATTGGAAAGGATTTCTATTATCATTTAGATGAATATATCGGGAAGTGGGCAAATGTTGAAGAAGTGATAGCAGAGAATTTGTATCATTATATCAAGTCTTATAAGGCTATTAAGATTCTTGCTCATAGCCAAAGTGGAGTTGTTTTGAAAACAATAGAAACACTGGTAAAAAATAATATTAATGTTACAGTTTATCAAACTGAATCATTACCTGGCGGTGAAGGATATATTCAAGCTCATTTACTAAAAGATAGATCAATACCGGTTTCGCTTATCAAAGACCATGATATTGAAGAAATTATTGGAGATATTAATTGTTGCTTACTTGGCGTAGATCAATATGATAACGGAGGATTTGTGAATAAAGTAGGTTCCAGTGAAATTGCTGAACTGGCATCTATAAACAATGTGCCTGTTTATGTACTTGGAGATACTCGCAAAGAAGTATCAAGTTGCAATGTGTCAAATCATGAATTATTTGAATACACTGAGTTAAATGAGAGCACATTATTAATTACCCAAGAGGACATTGACCATGAATAACCTTTCATTGATTTTTTGGGAATATTGCTTGTGCCATTTTTTAATAGCCTATAATATCAGTTTTTGAAAGACTGATTAATCAACCCGAAAAATGTGTCGTAGAAAGATAAAATAAATAGCCAGCAGAAGTACAATTACAGCTATATATGGGGTAATAGAAATTGGATGTTTAATTATAATATTGAAAGGAATTTCAATTTCAGAAAGCATTAAATCAGCTGCAGCAATATTGATTTCATTAGTGTTGATACTTTTATTAATTTTCAGCTCATCACTGTCAATTGCAGCTATCTTCTCGGGCAATAGTTTAAAGCTTTTCGGTGCAATAATAGAGGCTCTGTAATCAACTACTTCAATAGGTCGTTTATTTACGCCTGAATAATCAAGTAATAAATATGCTTTATTTATTTTATTCAAAAACCGATTTTTTTTGAAATAATCAGAATAAGAAATCTCGAAATAGATATTAGAAGCAATTATACTTTCACCAATTGACTTTATTAGCAGGTATTTATTCCCAATGTTATCAACTATAGAGGTATTAAGATATTCTGAGGATTTAATAATACTTATATTATCATTTATAAGTAAAGGCAATCGTAATTCAGTGCAGGAATCCTGTAATTCTATGCTTATAAGTGATGTCAAGTCACCATCTTGTGTTATATGAACAGATTCATTGTATTTTGCCAATAGAATTGGCGCAGGCGTAAGGTTACATGCTAAGCCATCAAGAATAGAAAAATGTAGAACAATGAATAATATGGAAGGGATGAATCTCACTGGTGTTCTACACTATGAAATCAATGTTTAGAATATGGTGCAAAATAAATAATACAATTAGTGTAATTGCTATTGCGGTAATGGGTGTACTCACCCAGCCTAAACTGATTTTTATCAATGACTTAAGATTGATGTTTCTTCCTTTTTTAGCAAGAGCAACACCAATAACAGATCCCACCGAGGCTTGAGAGCTTGAGATAGGCACTAAAGGCAATGCGGGTAAACCATTAGTTACTAAAAAGTCATGTAGTGTCCTTGAAGAGAATAGAAATAAAACAAGTGACACAGACATAACTACAATTAATGCGCCTACAGGAGACAATCGATATATATCTGAACCAACTGTCATCATTACCCTTCGAGAGAAAGTTACAACTCCTACAGCAATTGCCAGGCCTCCAACAAAGAATAATACATGTTGTGCACTTAATGAAATGATACCATAGCTAACCTCAGGGAACGGGTTGGAATTAACAAAAACCCCCATAACACTGGCAATTCCATTAGCTCCTAGGTTGTACGCCCCAAAAATTCCAATTAGAATTAGCCCAATTCGTGTTACCGAGTCACGTCTTAACAAGTGAATTTTACTTCGATTGAAAATTGTTCGAACAATGAAAAAGAGGATAAAGGCAAAAAACATGGCCAGCAATGGATTAATTACCCAGGTACTGGCAATTTTCGTTACAATTCCCAATTCGGTTTTTTGTCCAACATAAATATTCCAGCCAATAATGCCACCCACAATGGCCTGAGAGCTAGATACCGGTAGCCCGAACTTAGTCATGAGTGCTACCGTTATTGCAGAAGCCAGGGTAACACCAAAAGCACCTGCCAGAACATTAACAGAACCTAATTTAGAGAGGGTATCTGCTGCTCCACCTCCCATGGTTGAGCCAATAATGATAAAGATTCCCGCCAGTGTTGCTGCCGTGATGAACTTAAGCATACGAGAGCCTACTGCAGTACCAAAAAT
>JBDLIU010000091.1:0-15027 GCA_039714715.1 Bacteroidota bacterium | reverse complement strand
TAAGAGCCCCGGTAGCTGTGCCACTCATTGCTTTACAGGCATCAATAATGGGTGTGATGTTATATTGAAATGTTTCTACTTTTCGCCAGATAAATAAAGATTTGTAAAAGTTATCCCTGTTAAGGGTGGTTGATTTTCCAATAAGCAACAGGAACTTTCTTATTTCCTGTTGGAATAAAATTATGGCAGCGATAACTCCCACTTCCATGAATGTGCCCAGAATTGATGTGAGAAGCTCCATCTGTGCCGCACGCACAACAAGATATAAAAGATACAGCGACAGGAATCCGCCAAAGATTCTTACGGCTACACTACCTTTCATTAATTTGTATACCTGGTAGAGCAAGAGACTAACCAAAACTACATCAATCAGGTTGAGCCAGCCTACTGATAAAAACCCTATTTTAAAACCAAGTATCACTAATTTATCTTACTAAATATCTTTATTGTTTCAACAGCTTCCTTTACATCATGTACCCGCAAAATTCTTGCCCCATTTTCCAACGCAACAAAGTTAACAACACTAGTGCCTAACAAAGCACTTTCCGGTGTTGTTTCGAGCAATTTATAAATCATTGACTTTCTTGACACACCGACCAAAATAGGGGATTCAAGTGCCTTAAAATACGATAAATTCTTAAGAATTTCATAGTTCTGTTCCAAAGTTTTGGAGAATCCAAATCCAGGGTCAATGATTACATCCTTTATATCCCTCTCAGCCAGCTTTTGTAACCTTTGCTGAAAGTAGTTGGATATGTCTGATAACAGGTTATCATAATGAGTGTTTGCCATCATTTTAGTGATCGGTCCACGCATGTGCATCATTATATAAGGAGCTTTGGTCTCAGCTAACATATCAAACATATGAGGATCTGATCCTGCAGAGATATCGTTGATAATAGAGGCCCCGGCATCTAACGCCTTTTCAGCTACGCTTGCCCTGAATGAATCTACAGAAATCCATGCATCAGGATACACATTGATCAGTTCTCTGACAACGGGTATCAACCTTTCAATTTCTTCCTTTTCAGAAATCTCATTGGCACCAGGTCTTGTAGAAAATGCACCAAGGTCCAGAAAAGTAGCACCTTCGGCCAGCATTTCTCCTGCTTTGTGTACAGCTTCTTCAATTGATTTAGCCCTGCTTCTTTCATAAAATGAGTCTGGAGTGATGTTGATGATCCCCATAACTACAGGATTACTCAGGTCTGCCAGGGTACCTCGAATATTTAAAGTAGTTTTTGCCAAAATCCGATCATGTTTTAATAATTGCTGCTAAATTTGGCCAAATTTACATGAATCAGAAACAGTGTGAAAGCATCTACCACGGTTGAATATCAAAATATTATTGAAAACTGTCGTTCCTTGTTCCAGAAAAAGGCATCAGATTATGGTACAGCATGGCGGATATTGCGTTTACCATCAATTACAGACCAGATTTTTATAAAAGCAAATCGTATTCGTTCTGTACAGGAAAAAGGTATTAATAAAGTCGGTGAGGATATCAGCAATGAGTTCGTTGGTATAATTAATTATTGCATTATAGCACTCATTCAGGATCAACTGGGAGCTACTGATGAAATGGAAATTCCGTTGGATGACCTAATGAATTATTACGACAGGGTTGCTAATGAGACAAAAGCATTGCTTGAAGATAAAAACCATGATTATGGTGAAGCCTGGAGAGATATGCGTGTTAGCTCAATAACAGATATCATCCTGATGAAACTTCTTAGAGTAAAGCAGATTGAGGATAACGAAGGTGAAACCCTGGTTTCGGAAGGAGTAGGCGCCAATTACATGGATATGATTAACTACGCTGTATTTGCTTTGATATTACTCAAGGAAGAAAAATGAAAGGGCTCGCCTATTTTGTTAAATATTTAGCTGGAGGATTACTGATCTTTTCTGGGCTTGTTAAACTCAATGATCCTGTTGGTACGGAGATAAAACTTAAGGAATACTTTGAGGTATTTGCGACTGACTTTGCCCACTTTTTTGAGGTATTTGTTCCATTGGCCATGCCTGTCGGTATGTTCCTGATTATCCTTGAAATTATTATAGGGGTTGCCTTGATTATTAATTACAGGTTTAAATGGACTATAACAATAATGACACTGATGATGGTCTTTTTCACCTTTCTTACTTTTTACTCAGCATTTTTCAATAAAGTTACCGATTGTGGTTGTTTTGGTGATGCAATACACTTTACTCCCTGGCAGTCGTTTTCAAAAGATATATTTTTCCTGGTTTTAATTGCTATCATGCTTTGGCAGCAAATAGTATTCAAAAAAGAAAGTTCACTAAAGTTGGGGAATGTCATTTTGGTAGGGGTTACCATACTTAGTATTATTACAGGCATACGTGCCATAAATCATTTGCCATTTGTTGATTTCCGTCCTTATGCCATAGGCGAGAATATTCAGGCCAACATGCAGGCTGCCGAGCAACCTGTGTTTTCCTATGTTTTTGAGAAGAATGGAAAACAGGTTAATTCAGATAAATATTTAACAGAGGAAGAAGGTTATACCTATGTGAGTCATCGCATTGTAAACGAGGAAAACACAATTCCTAAAATTACTGATTATAATATCTGGAATGATGAATATGGTGATTATACCAGCCAGTCGTTATTTGGGCTAAAGCTCTTTATAATTATCTATGGTACAGAAAGTGTACAGCCATCTCAAATAGAACAGTTGAAGCAATTAGTTGAAGATCTCGGAACAGAAGTTGAGCCAATTATAATTACTTCAATTGATGGGATGCAACTGAATTCATTTTTTGCAGATTATAATCTAAATATTCCTTTTTTCTATGGAGATGCCACCGTACTGAAAACGATGGTCCGGTCAACACCGGGAATAATGCTAATGGAAGATGGAAATGTTCTGGGAAAATGGCATTATAATGACATCCCGTCTTATGAAGATGCTATTGAGCTAATTGACTGATTATAAGGGATTAAAATTCATTAATCCGGCTACGAAAGGATAAAATAAAGGTATTTTTTCTAATCCTTTTATTAATAATTTTCAGCAACTGATAAAGATCATAATTTGACACATTACAAGTATCTAATTTTGCGGCCGAAAACATGGGGTAGCTTAATGAAAGGCCATGTATTTAGGGGAACAAAAACCATTGGATTATGACAGAAAGGATTGAGCACATTATTAAGCATATGACACTTGATAGTGAGGAAGAAGTAGCAAAAGCGCTGAACCATGCTGAAAAGCTCGAGGATTTATCAGCTGAGGAAAAAAATGACCTGGTTGCATCACTTATTAACATATTTTATCACCACGATCATTCAGGTGTAACAACATTTATCAAACTGGCTATCAAGGCGGAATATATAATCGCTGGCTATGGTTGTGATGTAATGCCATTCCTGTTAGAGGAACTTATTAATGCGGATTCAGAATCAGCTGCGTATATTGGCAAATCGATTGCGTTAAATCCTAACATCAATATCGATAAAGTTCTGGAGATGTGGGAAGAGAACTGGGATGATGAATTTGCCACAATTAATATTATCCAGGCCTTATCATATTTTACTAAAGATACAGTACTAAAGGCTATGCCACAGATTCTTAGTTCTGCTAAATCATCTAATTACCAGGTAAGAGCAGGGGCAATTTATGCGGTGGGCAAACTTTCACTGAGGCTTAAACCTGAAGCTTTCAGTGAAGAACTACGGAACGAAATGTTTAGTACTATCTATGATCAATTATCCAATAATAAACCATTGGTAAGAAAGCGTTCTGCAAGAGCCTTGGGTAAAATGCAGAAAAAAGCTCTTTTGAATGATGAACAGCGATTAACAGTGTTGGAAGCCTATAAAGGGATTCTGGGAATTGATGGAAAGCATAATTGGGATAGAGCTTTTATCGTTCGCCATGAAGCGGAACATTTTTTACCGATATTTAAATCAAGACCTCATCCTAAAACCCATTTTGGAGACAGGTACAAGCAATCATTCGAAATAATTTCAAAAACAGAATTATGTGAAAATACCTTTCACTTTGTGATTGATGCACCAATGATTGCAAGGAAACTTAAAGCAGGGCAGTTTTTGATAATCAGACCACACGATCACAGTGAACGGATTCCACTTTCCGTTTGTGGATGGGATATTGATAAGGGTACTGTTGAGATCATTGTGAATACCGTTGGTAAGACATCAGGTGAGATTAACGGCCTTAAGCCGGGAGATCAACTGAAAGATATTGTTGGACCACTGGGCCAGCGTTCGCATGTTCAGAAATATACTGGTACATGTGTAGTAATAGGAGGTGGATACGGAACCGGGGCTATTATACCTACTGCCAGAGACCTTAAAGCACTTGGTAATAAGGTGATAGGAATTGTAGGGGCAAGAAATGAAGATCTGTTGCTTATGACCGAAGAACTTGGGGCGGTATGTGATGAGGTAATGATTACAACCAATGATGGTTCAAAAGGCATTAAGGGATTTGTAACTGATGCCTTGCAGCAAATTCTTATTAATGATAATGTGAGTTCTGTTTTGGCAGTTGGCCCGGTACCAATGATGAAAGCCGTAAGTGATCTGACCAAACCATATAAAATAGAAACATTTGTGTCACTGAATGCCATCATGGTAGATGGAACAGGAATGTGTGGAGCATGTCGTGTATCAGTAGGTGGCAAAACAAGATTTGCATGTTTCCATGGGCCGGATTTCAATGGCCATGAGGTTGATTTTGATGAACTGGTCAAGCGCCAGAAAATGTTTGTAGAAAAAGAAAAAGAGGCACTGGCAAGTGTTTAAGCATAAAAGATTAGGGTTATGAGTGAAGCGAGACCATCAGCATTAAGTAACAGGGATAGAATGAACCTCCCTGCACAGGAAATGCCATTGCGTAATGCAATGGACCGTATTAAAAACTTTGAAGAGGTGCCTTTGGGATATACTGATGAACAGGCGATTGAAGAGGCAAAAAGATGTTTGCAGTGTCGAAACCCACATTGTGTAGAGGCATGTCCGGTAGGGATAGATATTCCGGGTTTTATCAAACTGATAGAAGAGGGTAAGCCTGCAGAAGCAGCACATAAGATAAGAGAAACTAACTTCCTGCCTGCTGCATGTGGCCGGGTTTGTCCGCAGGATAAACAATGCCAGGCAGTATGTGTAGTAGGGCGTAAGAACAAACCGGTTGGAATTGGTACTCTGGAGCGCTACGCTGCCGACTACGAGCGTAAACATAAAACAATTCAACCACCGGAAATTGCACCATCAACAGGCAAGCGAGTAGCCATCATAGGTTCTGGTCCTGCTGGGCTATCTGCTGCTTATGAGTTAAGAGTCAAGGGCCATGATGTAGTGGTGTTTGAGGCTTTCCATAGGGCAGGTGGCGTTATGGTTTATGGTATCCCTCGATTTAGATTGCCACTGGATATTATCGATGAGGATATTGCCTACCTTGAAAGCCTTGGTGTTCAGTTTGTTTACAACATGGTGATTGGTAATATCTTATCACTAGATGATTTACTTGATCAGGAAGGCTTTGATGCCGTATTTGTGGGTACTGGTGCGGGTTTACCTAATATGCTGGATATTCCCGGTTCAAATGCCAATGGCGTATATTCTGCCAATGAGTATCTTACCAGAATTAACCTGATGGAAGCCGACAAATTCCCTGACTTCTCTACCCCATTGTTCCAGGGTAAAAAAGTAGCTGTGATTGGCGCAGGTAATACGGCAATGGATGTGCTTCGTACAGCTAAAAGACTGGGATCAGATGTTACATGCTACTATCGCAGATCTGAAAAAGAGGCACCGGCTCGATCGGAAGAACTGGAGCATGCACAGCAGGAATTTCTTAACTGGCGTTGGTTATCAAATCCTGTTGAGTTTATTACAGATGAGAACAATTTTGTAACGCATATCAGATGTGAGAAAATGGATCTCTCTGAACCAGATGAATCTGGTAGAAGAAGGCCTATGCCAACTGGAGAGTTTTTTACTGAAGAATGTGATACGGTTATAATGTCTTTGGGTTGTGCAGTGAATCCTATCATCCCGGCAACAGATAAAGCTATAAGGGTAAATAAATGGGGTGTGATCATGGTTGATAAGGAAACATTCCAAACTAATAAAAAAGGTGTTTTTGCAGGTGGAGATGCCATTACAGGCGGTTCTACAGTAATTCTCGCCATGGGGCAGGCTAAAAACGCAGCAGTCTCAATGGATAAATATTTAAGAGGAGAATTGAACAATGAGCCACAGGTACCAACGGATCCAAATTATTATGTAAAGGAATGGCAGATTAATAATGGTCCTGCCAAAAAAGGTAAAGACAAGAAAGCTAAGGCTTAACAAGACTTTATAATTCTGCCATTTTCTGCTTGACTTCAATTGGTGAAGTTGTGTATATTTATACTTATCCGACCAAGGCGGATAGGATAAGGAGATAATTCCTTTCCCTATATAGATAAATATATGAGTCATGAAAACTCCGGAATATGTTCAACCTATTGAGCAGGCTTTCAAAGCTAAAGCGAATAGAGATGAGGCCATAAAGATGAAAAAATACATGAAGGGCCAGTTCGAGTTCTTCGGTGTTAAATCTCCGGCAAGGAAAGAAATATACAGGGAGCATAAAAACAAATACGGCCTTATTCCAGTTGATAAACTTGAGAAAATAGTAATATGGTGCTGGCAGAAACCTCAGCGCGAATACCAGTATTTTGCTTTGGAGTTCCTGACCAGGGCAGCGAAAAATGCAGATGAAGAAATTATCTGTCTTTACGAGGAAATAATCATCACCAAATCATGGTGGGATACAGTTGATGGAATAGCTGCTAACCTGGTTGGTCCATATTTTCAGAAATTCCCTAAAAAGATAAAATCATTTACTACCGATTGGATGAAGTCTGGCAATATGTGGCTGCAACGTAGCTGTATCCTGTACCAGTTAAAGTATAAGAATAAAACTGACACCAGGTTACTTCACAAGTTCATCGAGCCCCTGGCATCATCGAAGGAATTCTTTATTCGAAAGGCAATAGGTTGGATATTGCGTGAGTATTCTAAGACTAATGCTGATTTTGTTATTAACTATGTCAAAAAAAATAAATTGTCGGGATTAAGTGAACGCGAAGCACTTAAATGGTTGAGTAATCAAAAATAACCTGCCTGGCAGTTTGCTTTAGCACTCATCAAATGCTGAAAATAGTGATTTGATGAGTACTTTTAAGATAGGAAGTCCACTATAATAGATGATAAGATTTTTTATAGTCATATTGTTACTTGGAACTACCCACAGTTGGGCTCAGGAAAATCTTGAAACAGTTGTGCAGCGTGGTCATGCACTTGCTGTTCGATCAGTTTGTTTTAGTCCTGATGGTAAGCTTTTGGCTTCCGGTAGTGAAGATAAAACAGTAAAAATCTGGGAATTCAGTACAGGCAGGGAGTTAAAAACGCTGAACGGTCATCAATCCAATGTAAACCAGGTGTTATTTACCTCCGACGGGGCACAGGTTGTTTCAGCTAGCCGTGACAGGTATGTTTTTTTCTGGGACCTTAAAACGGGGGAAATAGTCAAACAATTTTACTACCCTGATGAAAACATAGTATCGATTGCATTATCGCCTTCTGACAAACTTTTAGCAATAGGTTCAACAGCCAGGGTGGTTCGAGTGATTGACCTGAAAACTGATTCTGTAACATATAAATGGAAAGCAAATCCAACTCAAAAAGGGGCTTATGTAGAATTTAATAGTGATGGAAGCAAACTCGTGGTAGGAGAAGATGATCGCATAGCTAAAGTATATTCTCTTAGTGATGGAGCACTTCTGCATACGATCAGAGAGCCCAGTGGCATGTGCGGGAATTGTGATACTAAAGCCACTTTTTTAAATGATGAAAGAATAATCAAAGGTAGCAGGAGGAGTCCATTGGCTATTCGGTCCATTAATGATGATCAACCCCGTGCTTTCATGGAAGATTCGCCTGAGAGCTTGCATGCTTTGAAGCTAAGCCCTGATAAAAGTAAGATGATTTCTGTTGATGAGGATTCAGCAGTTGTATGGGATATAAAAAGCCGAAAGCGATTATTTACATTGGATAACGGTTTGTCGCCAATCAATCCGAAATATGGTCTGAACTTGCTTGGTAAGATGACATCAAGAAGATCGGATCAATTTAATGATGTATCTTTTTCACCGGATGGTAAATGGTTGGCAACTGCCGCCAACAATAACCTGATTACAATTTGGGATGCCCAGACAGGTGAGAAACGATCTGTCTTTTATGGCTATTTAAGTGTTCCATCAGATGACGGCCTCAATTTTGATCCAAACTCGTTTTGGAATAGTCGTGTCTGGGGACTGGTGGCGCTGAAGAATAAGATTCAACTATCACCGGACGGTAAATATGCTTTTAGGGCTAAAGCAGGCTATGAAGCGCGAAAGTGGGAGCTGGCAACCGGTAAAGTAGTACAAACCTATTTTGGCCATACCAAAGGGGTGATAGCATTACAATTGTCAGCCGATGGTAAGTATCTGTTGACAGGCGGAGCAGACAGGCTGGCTAAACTCTGGGATGTGGAGACGGGTAATGAGATAAGAACATTTAAAGGTCACAGAAGCTTTATTTACCAGGTTGGCTTCAGTCATGATCAAACTAAAATATTAACCAGCAGCGATGATGGCACTGTAAAAATATGGGACAGGGAATCAGGAGATTTACTGCAGACTATAACAATGTCAGGTGATCCATCTGTAATAGCGATAGGTTATACAGTTAAGTTTACACTTAACGATCTATACATTTTAGTGGCATATACCCACGGAACATTTAAGCTTCTGGAAATCGATACAGGGAGAGAAGTGAAGGAGTTTATTGGTCATACCCACACTACCGCTGATTTTGAGGTTTTACCGAACGGACGTCAAATGATTTCTTGCGGATGGGATCATACACTTCGTTTATGGGATATGACAAGTGGAATGCAGGTACGAAAATTTATCGGGCATACCGATAATGTACATACCGTAGCAATCAATGGTGCCGGAACGAGGGTAGCCAGTGGTGGTAATGATAGGGACATCTTTCTGTGGGATATTAGTTCAGGGAATGTGATAAAGAAGTTTATTGGGCACAAAAGTATTGTTACTGATGTTCATTTTACGGCTGATGGCCGATATCTCATTTCTTCAACCATAGATGGAATCGTGAAAGTCTGGGATATTGAAACCGGACAGGAAGTGATTACACATTATTCAATTGATAGTAAAGACTGGTTGGTTACCACACCCCAGGGATATTTTAATGGTACCGGTGATGCGCAAAAGCAGGTTTTCTTTGTAAAAGGGCTCGAATCTTATTCACTTGACCGGTTTTTTGATAAATTCTATAGTCCTGAAGAAACAAAAAAGGCTTTCGAATTAGGTGTAATATCTGATCAGAAGCAAGGACTTCTTCATCAACTTAACCAATTCCCGGCTCCAGAGGCAGAAATTAATACCCCTAAAGAAGGAGACGTGGTTAAAAAAGCTACTATAGAGATTCTATCAAAGATTAAGAATACAGGAGGTGGCGTTAAGGCTGTTTCAATTCTGCATAATGGCAAAGTGATAGAGAAAAGAGAAGAAGCATATTTTACTAAACTACCGGAAGGGAAGTCCATGTTTCAGAAATTCAATATCAAGCTGGTGCCTGGTTTGAATGCCATTAGCGTTATGGCTTCTAATGAGAAAAACATTGAATCAAGATCATCACAAGTTATGGTGTCTTATGAATCTGACGAGGGAGAATCAGTCTGTTATGTCCTGGCAATTGGTA
This sequence comes from Bacteroidota bacterium, assembly GCA_039714715.1. Taxonomy (GTDB): domain Bacteria; phylum Bacteroidota; class Bacteroidia; order Cytophagales; family Cyclobacteriaceae; genus S012-113. The sequence continues at coordinate 5,216 of JBDLIU010000091.1, read as the reverse complement.
TTAATGAATATCAAAATCCGGCACTTAACCTGAACTATGCCCAGGATGATGCGGCTGCTTTTGCTGAAGCTGCTAAATCGAGTGGAAAGGATTTATATGACAGGGTAGAGGTACATCAGATATTTAATAAGGATGCTTCGCGAACCAATATCCTTGGAGCATTAGATATTCTAAGTAAAAAGATAAAGACGAACGATGTGTTTTACCTTTACTATGCCGGGCATGGAAGTATGGTTGATAATGAGTTTTACTTTGTGCCTACAGAAAACACACGCTTATATAGTGCTGATAAGCTGAAGAAAGATGCTATTTCTGCAACTTATTTACAGCAGAAGCTTACCAATATACAGGCATTGAAGCAATTGGTATTAATCGATGCCTGCCAATCGGGAGGTTCGGTTGAATTGCTGGCGCAAAGAGGAGCAAGGGAGGAAAAAGCCATGGCGCAACTATCAAGAAGTGCAGGTATACATGTGCTGTCTGCTGCAGGAAGTGAACAGTTTGCAACCGAATATGCCGAAATTGGTCATGGTGTTTTCACTTATGCTTTATTGGAAGCATTAAAGGGGAAGGCTGATGGTGCCCCCAAAGATGGTACAGTTTCTATTTATGAACTCAAAAGTTATTTAGAAACTATTGTACCGGAGTATTCTCAAAAATTTAAAGGACAGGTGCAATATCCTTACACCTTTTCGAAAGGACAGGATTTCCCCGTTTCTATATTAAAAAAATAGCAAAATGAAACGACTAAATTTAACGCTGCTTATTCTAATTGTTTTCGCAATAGGGTGTGAGACTGAGACTTCAATTACGTCATCCACGTCAAAAATAGTTGTGCAATATTCATATTGGGCCAAGCCGGGGATGGAAAATGATGTATATCTGCAGGGTTTAATTGCATGTTCTATCAGGAAGAAGTTGGGACATTCATCTGGTAAGATTTTAAAGTTAAAATCAGATACGAATAATATGCCCGATATTATATGGCAATGTGAATATCCTGGCATGAAATCCTGGAAAAAGGATGTTGACAGGCTATCAAAAAATAGTGACTTTCAAGAAGTAATTGATGAAATGAATAACCTTGTTAAGAGATATGACAAAGCGATTTATGAAGTGGCAAAACCACCCAGCGGAATGGAATAAAGTTTAATACTGGTCGTAGCATCGATGCTACGAACCAGTATTGAGAAATCTCATCAACTATTCATCAAATCCTCAATCTCATCAGCTTCAATAGGAATATTACCCATTAAATTATCAAGTCCATTTTCACGAATCACCAGGTCATCTTCCAACCTGATACCGAGATTTTCTTCCCTGATATAGATGCCCGGTTCTACAGTAAATACCATACCTGGTTCGAATTTGCGATAAATATTACCTACATCATGAACATCAAGCCCTAAATGATGCGATGTGCCGTGCATGAAGTACTTCCTAAATGCCGGATTTTTGGGATCCTGATTTTTTACTTCGGTTTTGTCAATAAGGCCAAGTCCAAGCAATTCACTTTCCATTACCTTACCTACTTCCTTATGATATTCTGGAATAACATTACCGGGAACCAACATGGCTTCAGCTGCTTTCTTTACGTTTAACACAGCATTATAAACATCTTTTTGCCTTTGCGTAAATCTGCCATTAACAGGAATGCATCGGGTCATATCTGCATTATAGTTGCCATATTCGGCCCCTACATCCATTAATATCACATCGCCATCGTTACAGGTTTCATTGTTTTCAATGTAATGTAATACACAGGCATTAAAGCCACTGGCAATAATAGGTTCATAGGCAAAGCCACGCGATCTGCTTTTCAGGAACTCATGCATGTATTCAGCCTGAATTTCATATTCTGTTACACCTGGTTTCACAAACCTCAGAATCCTTCGAAATGATTGTTCTGTAATATCGCAGGCTATCTGCATCATCTTGATCTCTTCATCGGATTTGATGGCCCTTAAGTTATGCATGAGAGGAGCAGAACGTTCATATTTATGGTTCGGGTACCTTTCCCTGCACCACTTCGCAAATCTTGCATCTCGCGTTTCTACCTCCACAACTGCACGTATATGTTCGTTGGTATTAAGGTACACATATTCGGCTTCAGCCATGAGTGTATTTAAGACCTGGTTAAACTCAGTTAACCAGTATACTTCTTCAATGCCCGAAAGCTCACATGCTTCCTCTTTTGTGAATTTATGTCCTTCCCAAATCGCAATAAGTTCACTGGTCTCTTTCAGAAACAGTATTTCTCTCTGGTTTTCATTGTAAAAATCAGGAAAGAGCACTAAAATCGACTCTTCCTGGTCGATACCACTTAAGTAAAGCAGATCATTATTCTGCCTGAAAGGCATTGTGCCATCAGCATTGGTTGGCATCTGATCATTAGAGTTAAAAATGGCCAATGAACCTGGCTTAAGCTGCTTTACGAAATTCTTACGATTGTTTATATATAAATTTTTTGATGGAGGGGTATATCTCATAGTTCTGTTTTTTTAATGAATCAAATTTAAGGTATTCCGGTTCTATTCAAGATAAAATCCTAACCAAAAATTAAGTTAACCCGAAAAATCCATTTGAATTTCTCGCCTTTAGTCTGACGAAGCTTTGCTTGTCAGACTGTGACGGCATCGTTATCAGCTGACGAATTGCTAAAACACAGTAAATCAATGAGATAAGTAACTTGGTGATAACTTTTTCAATTAATATATCCGCCAAGATTGAGTGTGTATTTTTCGCAATTGTCAGGATTAACCCTGACATAAATAAATGAAAGTCCGCGAGTTTCATCTATTTATCGTCATTATTCATGATGTAATCATGAATAAACAGGGTTAACTTTGCAAATTGTAAGACATGGAGGATACGAAGATTTTTACCCTTGATAATGGAATCAGGGTAGTGCACACACAGGTAAACAATACCAAGATCATACATTGCGGTATAATACTTGATATTGGAAGCAGGGACGAAGAGCCAGATCAGTATGGGATTGCTCATTTTTGGGAGCACATGGCTTTCAAAGGAACAAAACGTAGGAAAGCCTACCATATTTACAATAGCCTTGATTCGGTAGGAGGAGAGTTGAATGCCTATACAACCAAAGAGAAGATATGTTTTTATGCTTCGGTACTCGACACTTTTGATGATAAAGCAGTCGAACTGCTCACAGATATTACCTTCAATGCCACTTTCCCCGAAAAGCAGCTGGAAAAAGAAAGACAGGTAATCCTGGAAGAAATGGCCATGTATCAGGATACACCTGAAGATGCTATACTGGATGAGTTTGATGAGATCGTCTTTAAGGGCAACTCCATGGCACACAATATTCTGGGTACGAATAAAAATGTAAAATCTTTCAAACGAGATGATTTTACCAGCTTTATAAATGGCAACATTAATACAGAGAGGATTGTTGTATCCTTTGTAGGGAACCTTCCTCTGAAGAGGATTCAAAAATTGGCGCAAAAACATCTGGCACCTATACCCAGGCGAAGTTCAAAAAAGACAAGAAGGGCATTAAATGGTTATCAACCAGAGCATGTGGACAAGAAAAGGGATATTCTTCAGTCACATTTTGCTATGGGCATGCCGGCATTCCCCATAACCCATAAGCAGCGGGTGCCCTTTGCTATGCTTGTAAACCTGTTAGGAGGCCCGGGAATGAATACACGGCTTAATATGGCATTGCGTGAACGTCTTGGTTATGTTTATGGCATTGATGCTAATTACCTTTCTTACTCCAATACCGGGTTGCTGTCAATCGTTTTTGCCACAGAAAAAAAGAATCTGAAACGAAGTATCAATGTAGTACATCGTGAAATCAAGAAATTAAAAGAAATCAAACTGGGGAGGCTGCAGCTTCACTCATTGAAAGAACAGATGATGGGTCATTTAGCTATGGCGGCAGAGAACAATGTGGGGATTATGATTTCGAATGGTAAAAGCCTGCTGGATCTGAATGAAATACATACAATTGATGATGTATTTGAAGAGATTAAGGCTGTTACAGCTGAAGAGTTACTGGAACTTGCTAACCAGGAGTTGAATATCGATAATATGAGTACGCTCACGTATTTACCAAAAAACAATGGAGCTTATTGATCAAAAACTGAGCGAATACGCTGAATTTAACACCTCAGAAGAATCTGATCTGCTCAGGAAAATAAACAGGGAGACAAATCTGGAAGTACTTATGCCCCGTATGTTATCAGGACAATTGCAGGGCAGGCTGCTTGCCATGATATCGAAAATGATTAATCCCAATTATATTGTTGAAATAGGCACCTATACCGGGTACTCTTCCTTATGCCTGGCTGAAGGTCTTAATGATAACGGGAGGCTGATAACCATCGAACATAACCCTGAACTGGAAGACAGGATACGAAATTATTTTAGTCAAAGCAGATATTCTGATATGCTGGATTTAAGAATTGGGAAGGCCAACTTAATCCTCAATGATATTGAAAATGGTATAGATCTTGCTTTTATTGATGCAGATAAAGGCAATTATCCTGATTATTATGATTTGTTAATTGAAAAGGTTAAACCCGGAGGCTATATCATTGCAGATAATGTTTTATGGTCGGGTAAAGTGATTGAAGAAGTTGATACAGATGACGTTGATACTTTAGCTCTGAAAAAGTTTAATACATTTGTTCAACAAGATGATCGTGTTGAAAATGTACTTTTGCCGGTCAGGGATGGATTAATGCTAATAAGAAAAAAATGAGAAGAATATTATCAGTCTCTTTATTATTCCTGTTCACCTTGTCTTTGAATGCACAGGATGTATATGTGCCAAAGGTGCCTTCAAAAATGATGTTTGCTGACATACAGCTTAGAATCACGGAGGCTGCCAGAAGAGAAATTCAGGCGGATGTGGATGCACTAACAGCCAGCGCCAGGTTTTTCCAGGCTAAGGTAAACAGGGCTGCGTTATACATGCCATTGGTTGAAAAAGTTTTTAGAGAAGAGGAACTGCCCGATGATTTTAAGTATCTGGCTATACAGGAAAGCGGCTTTATCTCGGATGCGGTTTCTACCTCAAATGCTGTTGGATTTTGGCAATTTAAAAAACTAACCGCAGATGAAGTAGGGATGCGGGTGGATAGGAAAGTTGACGAAAGACTAAATATCATTGCATCTTCCCGCGGAGCAGCTCAATATATGCAAAAAAATAATTTTTACTTTAATAACTGGCTTTATGC
>JBDLIU010000090.1:0-15071 GCA_039714715.1 Bacteroidota bacterium | reverse complement strand
CCCAGTTCAGGATATTCAAGTAATTCAACTTTCGTAATATTTTCCTGTGCTAACAGTGCGGCAGGACCTCCAATGCTTCCTAAATAAAAACCACCATATTTCTTACATGCATCAGTAACTACCTGGCTACGATTTCCTTTAGCAATCATTATCATGCTTCCACCTTGGCTTTGGAATAGATCAACATATGAATCCATTCTTCCGGCAGTGGTAGGGCCAAAAGAGCCTGAAGGCATTCCTTCCGGGGTTTTTGCCGGACCTGCATAATATATCGGATGATCTTTAAGGTATTGTGGCAATCCTTCGCCACTATCAATTCTTCCTTTCAGCTTAGCATGTGCTATATCACGACCAACAATGATAGTTCCCTTTAATGATAGCCGGGTTCCTACATTATGTTTTGTTAACTCAGCTAAAACATTCTTCATTGGTTGATCCAGGTCAATTACTACTGCACCTTTCTCTTCTGGTTTGCGTAACTCTTCAGGGATAAACCTTGCCGGATTATCTTCCATTTTTTCCACCCAAATACCATCCTTATTTATTTTTGCTTTAATATTTCTATCAGCAGAACAAGAAACACCCATACCTACTGGGCATGATGCTCCGTGACGTGGTAAACGTACAATTCGAATATCTAATGCAAGATATTTGCCGCCAAACTGGGCTCCAATTCCTAATTTCCCTGCAGCTTCCAATATTTTCTTTTCCAATTCGATATCTCTAAATGCCTGCCCTCCGGCATTTCCTTCCGTTGGCAAATTATCTAAATATTTTGCTGAGGCTAATTTTACATTTTTTAATGTAGATTCAGCTGAAGTACCACCAATTACAAAAGCAACATGATACGGTGGACAAGCTGCTGTTCCCAATGATTTTAACTTTTCAATCAAGAAACTTTCCAGTTTTTCCGGATTTAACAATGCTTTAGTTTGCTGATAAAGCATTGTTTTATTGGCTGAACCACCACCTTTGGCAATGAATAAGAATTTATATTCATCACCATCAGTAGCCTGAATATCTATTTGAGCAGGTAAATTAGTTTTTGAATTTTGCTCATTATACATATCCAAAGGAATGGTTTGTGAATAACGTAAATTATCTTCGGTATACGTTTTATATACACCTAAGGAAAGTGCTTTTTCGTCACCGCCACCTGTCCATACCTGTTGGCCTTTTTTCCCAACAATTGTTGCTGTTCCTGTATCCTGGCAAAAAGGGAGTTTCCCTTTTACCGATACTTCTGCATTTCGTAACATGGTTACTGCTACATACTTATCGTTGTCACTTGCTTCCGGGTCGTCTAGTATAGAAGCTACTTGCTCTAAATGTGCTTTACGAAGCATAAATGAAGTATCATGTAATGCAGCATTTGCAAGCTTAGTTAATCCTTGCGGATCAACTTTTAAAATCTTTTTTTCTTCGAATTCAACAACAGAAACATGATCTTTTGTTAGTAGATAATATTCAGTTTCATCTTTCCCAATAGGAAAAGGTTCCTGATAAAAAAATTCGGGAGTTGCCATAAAATTTATAGTTTAATTTGTAAATACCTTTTGTGTGTAATTTGAGATTATGTTATACAATTAGTGACTAAAAATCACAGAACAAATTTACTAAGAAAGGCGCCAAAAAATAGGACTTAAATCAGTTTATTAGAGAGTTGAAAATTACTTAAACTAATCTTAATTTTTGGCTGATATCCCATAGGCTGATTCCAATACTTACGGAGATATTTAATGAGTGTTTACTGCCTATTTGGGGTATTTCCAGGCAAGTATTTGCTGCTTTTACCACCTTCTCACTTACGCCATTTATCTCATGTCCAAAAACCACAGCATATTTATCGTTTTTGTCAGGTTTGAATTGATTTAATAGCACACTTTCATCAGCCTGCTCAATTGCCAGAATTTTATATCCTTCATCCTTTAGATGCTTTATTGCCTGCAAAGTGTCTTCAAAATATTCCCAGGTGACAGATTCAGTTGCGCCTAACGCTGTTTTGTGAATTTCCCTGTGAGGAGGTTTTGCGGTTATTCCCGTAAGAATGATTTTCTCAACCCGAAACGCATCACCTGTCCTGAAAGCTGATCCCACGTTGTTCATGCTTCGTACATTGTCCAGCACAATAATTATGGGTGATTTCTTTGCTTCTTTGTATTCTTCAACCGATAAACGGTCTAGTTCTTCATTTTTTAACTTACGCATCTAATATTAACCTCCGGCTGTATTATTTTCGAGTCAAAAATTACGGAACTTTAACTAAGTTTACATCTTAATTCTCCATTTAATTTATGGCAAGAGGTAAGGAAGGGAAAGAGACACCATTAATGAAGCAGTACAATGCCATCAAGGCAAAGTATCCTGGCGCATTATTGCTGTTCAGAGTGGGAGATTTTTACGAAACATTTGGTGAAGATGCCATTTCTGCAAGCAAGGTACTTGATATTGTACTTACAAAAAGAGCTAATGGCTCGGCTTCAGAGGTTGAATTGGCCGGTTTCCCGCACCATGCCTTAGATACTTATTTGCCCAAGTTGGTGAGGGCAGGCAACAGGGTAGCTATTTGTGATCAGTTGGAAGACCCCAAAACTGTTAAGGGGATTGTAAAACGAGGTGTAACGGAACTAGTAACACCGGGTCTTTCGTTCAATGACAATGTGCTTGATAAAAAGGTAAACAACTACCTGGCATCGGTATATTTTCACAAATCTAATCTTGGGGTTGCCTTCCTCGACCTGTCAACAGGTGAGTTTATGGCGGCAGAAGGCACTGTTGATTATGTTCAAAAGCTGATTCAGAGTTTTAACCCGGCCGAGATTATTTATTCAAAGGCACATAGAAAGCAGTTTGCAGAGACTTTCGGAGAAGAACATATCACTTTTACTATTGATGATTGGGTTTTTGGTGAAGACTACGGCTATGAAACCCTTACCTCACATTTTGGCACTAATAACCTGAAAGGATATGGTTTAGAGACTATTAAACTGGCCATTGTGGCTGCAGGGGCAGTGCTTTACTACCTGAATGAAACAGAACATAAAGAGACGGGTCATATTCTGTCAATTTCGAGAATCGCTGAAGATAAATATGTCTGGCTGGATAAGTTCACCATTAGAAACCTGGAGCTGGTTTATGCACAAGCCGATGGGGGAATACCTTTAATAGATATTCTTGATCATACAGTTACGGCCATGGGCGGCCGAATGATGAAAAAATGGATGGTATTACCACTTAAGGATAAGCTGGTTATTGACGAGCGCCTTGAAATGGTTAACACTTTTCTTAAAAAGAGATCTTTGAGAGAAACCATACTAAGCCATTTAAAGCAAATCAGTGATCTTGAAAGATTGATCTCTAAAGTAGCGGTGGGGAGGATTAACCCAAGAGAACTTCTGATGCTTAAAAAAGCGATGGCTGAAACCCAGCCTATCAAGAAAATCCTTCAGGAAACAAAAAGCAAGGAGTTTAAACTCTATGGCGACAAGCTTAATAACTGCAAGCTATTACAAGAGAGACTTGCAGAGCAGTTAAGCGATGATGCACCCATGCTTATCCATCAGGGAGGGATAATCAAAGATGGTATTGATAAAGAACTGGACGAGCTGAGAGCCATTGCCTATTCAGGTAAAGATTATTTGATGCAAATTCGGAAGCGAGAGGTAGAACGAACAGGAATATCGTCATTAAAGATTGCTTATAACAAGGTGTTCGGTTATTATCTTGAAGTAAGCAATGCGCACAAAGACAAGGTGCCTCCCGAATGGATCAGGAAGCAAACCCTGGTGAATGCCGAACGGTACATCACAGAGGAGTTAAAGGAGTATGAAGAGAAGATCCTGAATGCTGAAGGCAAACTTTTAATAATTGAGCAGGACTTATTTGCCCAGTTGGTGGCTTACGCAGGAGAATATGTGAGTCATATTCAGAACAATGCGAGAATATTAGCAACCATAGATGCGCTGATATCATTTGCTTTTGTGGCAGCGCAAAATAAATATTGTCAACCACAGATAAATGATGGGCATGCATTGGAGATCAAAGCAGGAAGGCACCCGGTAATTGAAAAAAGTTTACCATTGGGAGAAGCCTATGTGCCTAATAATATTTTTATTGATAATGAATCTCAGCAGATTATAATCATTACAGGCCCCAATATGTCGGGTAAGTCTGCTTTGTTACGACAAACAGCCCTGATAGTGCTTATGGCCCAGATGGGTAGCTTTGTGCCGGCTAAATCTGCAAAAATCGGATTGGTTGATAAGGTTTTTACTCGCGTGGGAGCTTCAGACAACCTCTCCCAGGGAGAATCTACCTTTATGGTGGAGATGACAGAGACTGCGAGTATCCTGAATAACCTTTCATCCAACAGCCTGATATTGATGGATGAAATTGGACGTGGCACCAGCACCTATGATGGTGTGGCCATTGCCTGGTCAATTGTGGAACATTTGCATAATAATCTAAGTGCCCGTCCTAAGACTTTATTTGCCACTCACTACCACGAGCTAAATCAGTTGGCTGAAGATCTGCCCAGGGTGAAGAACTTTAATGTGTCTGTAAAAGAAGTAGGCGACAAGGTAATATTTATGCGTACGCTTAAAGAAGGAGGCAGTGAACATAGCTTTGGTATTCATGTGGCCCAAATGGCTGGTATGCCCAATCCGGTGGTGCTGAGGGCTAATGAAATTATGCATTTTCTTGAAGAGGATCATAACCATCACAAAGAGAAGAAAAAGAAGATGGAGAAGATGCCTAAAGCAAATTACCAGATGTCTATGTTTGAGCCTGATCCAAGATTTAAAGAGATGCTTGAATTTATGGAATCTTTTGATATCAATACCATTTCTCCTGTTGAAGCCCTCCTCAAACTCAATGAGCTGAAAAGCAAATTGAAAAAGGACAAATAACCGTTATTCCCCCAAGCTGCTGAATAACAGTCACTTCGCTCCAATTTGATTCATTTTGAATATATCATTAATGCGATGTTTTGCATAATCGTGTTTAACTTTGTGAGTTAAACAGACAGATATGGCAGAAAAGGAGGGACAGGTTGTATTGGAAAAGAGGAAGCCGGTAAGATTAAATAAGACCGTTGAGATGGTTATCATTCATATGGTCCCACTATTAGCTTTCTTTACAGGAGCTACCTGGTTTGACTGGACGATGGCTATCGTTTTATACTTTGTGAGGATGTTTTTTATTACGGGTTTTTATCATCGGTACTTTTCACATCATACCTTTAAGACGTCCAGGTGGTTCCAGTTTATCATGGCCTTTCTGGCTCAAACATCTATGCAGAAAGGCGTATTATGGTGGGGAGCACATCATAGGGTTCATCATAGAACAAGCGATACACCCAATGATCCTCACTCAATGAAGTTATATGGATTTTGGTATTCTCATATTGGATGGATTTTAGGGCCGGATTATAAGGATACTGATTATAAAGGGATAAGCGATTTCAGTAAATACAAAGAATTAGTGTGGTTGAATAAATATTATGTTGTGCCTCCTGTAGCGCTTATGCTTCTGTTGATGATTTTAGGAGGAATTGTTAACGGAGGAAGTATTATGGCCATGTTTTCTGTGCCAGGGGGATTATCAACTTTGCTGATTGGGTTCTTTTTAAGCACAGTTGTTCTGTATCATGGAACTTTCTCTATAAACTCAATTATGCATAAGTTAGGCAAGAAAAGATATGAGTCCGGAGATGAATCGAGGAACAGTATTATTCTTGCATTAGTTACCTTGGGAGAGGGCTGGCATAATAATCATCATTATTATCAATCATCAACCAGGCAGGGATTTTTCTGGTGGGAGATAGATATAACCTACTATTTACTTAAAATGATGTCGTGGGTAAGACTGGTATGGGATATAAAAGAGGTACCTAAACATATCAAATATTCAAAAAATAAGGAGGAAGCCATAAGGTTGAAGAAAAAATATGCTTTGTAAATTTTTAACTTGGATATTGCATATTTGTTCTGCTTAACTAACTTTGCAGTCCGATTTGAGAAAAGCCACAAATATTGGGTATTGAAATATTGAATAATAAATAAGCGAAAGTAGCTCAGCTGGTAGAGCATCACGTTGCCAACGTGGAGGTCGCGAGTTCAAATCTCGTCTTTCGCTCAATTAGAGAGCAAATGCCTTTTAATAATCAATTTGTTAATTCGCAGCTCTTTTTTTGTTTATAGACTATCAAAAAAATTGTTCTCCTACGTCAAGACTACGGAGAACTATGCCGGAGTGGTGGAATTGGTAGACACGCGAGACTTAAAATCTCGTGCTCTTCGGGGCGTGCGGGTTCAAGTCCCGCCTCTGGTACATTAAACCCCTGTTAATCGACTGATTTTCAGGGGTTTCTTGTTTTTGCAGTAACAAAATAGTAACAAGGAAGTCAAATGCAATAATTAACTAAAATTCGATCAAAATTGCTTTGCCACCAGCTCAATAAATAGCCCCATCAACACCTCCAACTCCCAGAAGGAATGAATTTGCTGCATCCAATATCAGATCCATTTTAAAAGTGGTTATGTCTCCTTTAAGCAATTAAATTTCAGTCATATTTATAGCCAACGGTTTCGCTAAATGCAGTTTAGGCGTATTGCCCAAATTGACATTTTAACCTTTGTTGCATGCATTATAACTTTAGTTTTTAGGTCACTGTTTAAGCACAATACATTAGGCATTTGTTAAAAGAACAGGACAATCCTTTAATTGAAACATTGTTTACATTCATTGGAAATGTTCATGTATTTATGGGTTATTCTTTTTCTTTGTTTCTTCAGCTGTCTCACGATTTTTAACATATTTATCGAACCATTCTATTTGCTCCCACAAAACATGTTCGATTGATTCTTTCGCTCTATAACCATGATCTTCAAATGGTAATAAAACAAGTCTAGCTGTTCCACCAGAACCTCTTACAGCTTCGTAAAATACCTCTGATTGAAAAGTAAGTGTACCTGGGTTAGAATCATCATCACCATGAATAATCAAAATTGGCTCATTGACCTTGTCAGCAAAGAATGTAGGTGAGCAATCAATATACGATTTAGTCGCTTCAAAAAGGGAGCGGCGCTCGCCCTGAAATCCAAATGGCTGATTTGTCTTGTTATAGGACCCACTTCGAGCAATACCTGCACAGAATAAATCGGTATGCGCCAGTAAATTAGCAACCATTAAGCCACCATGGCTGTGACCAATGACACCAATCCTATCCGGATCAGCAATCCCCATTTGTACAATTTTCGTAACAGCTGCTTCCGCATCAGCTACTAATTGGGGAACAAATGAATCATACACTGTTTCAGGATCACCAATCATCGGCATAGCGGTATTATCAAGTACTGCGTAGCCTCGCATTAGAAAGTATTTGTGAGACGCACCCCAAATTCGCATAAAACGATTAGATGAACCTCTGACCTGTCCGGCTGTTTTAGCTCCAGAATATTCTAAAGGATAGGCATATACCACAATTGGTAACCTAGTTCCTTCTTTATACCCTGGAGGTAATAGCAGTTGAAAACTTAATTCAATGCCATCATTTCTTTTGTATCGAACAATTTTGTTCTCTATCTGGCGCAATTCAGGGTTTGGGTCGTTAAAATTTGTAATTGGTTGTTTTGTGATTGCTCTGGTCCCTTCACCTGTTTCTGTTTTAATTGCTTTACCAATTTTTGCTAAGTAATAATTTGGCACATCCGAAGAAGATTCGGAACGCATGATGAAACTATTGGGTTTTTCAGCAAAACCAACGAAATATTCATATTTGTCTTTGGCACATCTGAATATTCTTTCGACTTTTCCTGATTCAATATTTCTTTTGTCTAGAAATGGGCGATCTCCTTCCTTTGTGCCTCCACTACCGCGGAAATACATAGATCCACCTTCTATTTTGATTACATACTGACCATTATCCAATTGTGTAAAAACCGGATATCCCGGGTCATTGTAGCGGTCATTTTCATCCAGGTCAAACCATAGTCTGGAGGTACCTTTGTTCACATCCAGTAGCCAAACATAACGCCATCTTTTCATGCGTTCTCTCTGGTACACCATAAGCATCCCGTCAGTTTGTCCCCACATGGTGGCTTGGATACGATGTTCTGCTTTGAAAACTTCTTCTGGCTCACTATTAAAAGGTGCTTCCCAACGCATGAGCTTGTCTCTGAATTCGGCTTCTGCCACAGGATTTCCACCATCGAGCGCTTCTCTCCAAAATAAAGTATGAGGAGCTGTTTGTTGCCAGGTAACATACCGCGGGCCGGTAATGACACCATGTATAGGTACTTCATTAGCAACAGGTTGATTGGCAATGGTTTTTACCAATTGTCCTTTAAGATTCCATACTTCAATGTCATTGGCAAAACGCCACCAAGCTACTTCATGTGACCAAGGTTTTTTCAATCTTTCTATTAAAAGATAATTCCCATCGGGAGAAATACCAGCATACATATAGGTGGCAGCAGGCCCGATAGTCCTTGCTTGTTTAGTTTTGGTATCATAAATTACCAATTCACACTGGGTATAGTAGCTAAACAAATCGTCATCGTACGTCGTTTCAAGCAGATTTCTTGCCTCGTAGGTTGATCTTGCAGAAGCACCGGCATCTTCTAAAATCTTAGGCCCTTTTGGTAAACTCGACTTTTGTGGTGGTAAACCTCGATCGTTGATTCTTCTGATTAATATTTTTTCTTGTTCAGGAAACCATTTCACAGCTTGATCCATGAGGGGATTAAGAATCATATCAGGAACCTTTTCGATATTACCACTGATATCACCCAACCACAATTCAATCCGGTCTTCAAATCCAACAGATAAGGCAAAGCGTTGGCCATCTACTGTCCAATAGGTGGACATAACTTCTGCTTTCTTAGGAATATTTAAGTTCACAGTTTTTCCATTCTTAATAGTAAGTAATCTTGGGGAAGTGCCACCATGCCTTCCGTGGTAATAGTTATTTTTCGGATTGACACGAATCCCTGCTAATTTTAGCATTGGCCCTGCAAGTTCTGACAAAGTCGGGTAGATAATAGGATCTGTTAACAACATATGTGTTCTTGTAGGAGATGTTGATGTACTAGGCAGTTGTGGGGCATGTAGAACTTTGAGTATGTCCTCTTCAGGAGATTTCCAGGTATTGTCATTGGCTTCAATCCTTTTCTCCTGAGCGATAGCATTCTGGTTGCAGAATATGCAAATAAAGCTGAGAAACAATAGTGTATAAATTGTTTTTTTCATGATAAAGATTTTTTATTATTCTGATTCAATGCATGTAACTAGTAAATAAGAGCAATGGTTTTTATTTACCATATGTCTAACTTCTGAATACAATTTACCTACTATGGCTATAGCATCCAAATAAAAATTTGTGTCCCGGTTCACGCATTTCAAGAAGTAGTATCTGCAGAGAGTATAGGAGTGCTAGCAAAGAGTTATTAGTGTGCACCATTTTTCCTTATCCATTTGGTACATGCTTATTATAAAACTAGCTTTATGCAATAGATTAATCACGACATTGTATTAATATATCAATAAGATAAAATCATGAAACAAACATTAAAAAACATCACAGCCACACTGTTAATTGTTGCTTTTTCAGGTGCTGGTCAGGCACAAGAGGTGCTAACCCCTCAATCACTGATAGAATTAAATAGAGTTTCAGCCATAGGGTTAACAAAGGATAAGAAACAAGTGGTTTACCGAGTATCTAAGGTAAGTATTCAAGACAATTCAAAGACATCAGAAACTTTTATGATCCCTGTTGAAGGTGGTGAAGCTAAAAAAATAGAAGATTATTCAAATTTGATTACCAATGACAATATCTCTCCCAATGGTGAGTATCGAATTGTTGCTGAAGATGTTAAGATTGATAAAATATTTGGTACAGACTATTATTCTGAGCTCAAATCTTCAAACGTTCAGATTTATAATGAACTGAACTATCGCCATTGGGATACCTGGGAAGACGGAGCATATAGTCATCTGTTTATTGAAAAAGTAAATGGACAAGGTACTAAAACCGATATTATGCTGGATGAGCCGTTTGATTGTCCACAAAAGCCCTTTGGGGGCTCTGAGGATTATATCTGGTCACCGGAGAGTGATAAGGTCCTTTATGTTACAAAAAAGAAATCGGGTACTGAATATGCGGTGAGTACCAATACAGATATTTATGAATACGATATTGGTACTAAGACCACTAAAAACCTTACTGAATATAATAAGGGATATGATACCCAACCTTCATTTTCAAGTAAAGGACAATTGGCATGGTTGCAGATGAAACGTGATGGTTACGAATCTGATAAAAACGATATTATCATTTTCATTGAGAACAAACCTGTTAATTTAACAGCCGCCTGGGATGGAACGATGAACGGATTTGTATGGAGTAATGATGGAGCTAACATTTATTTTAATGCTCCGGTAGGAGGAACGGTTCAACTATTTGTATTAAAGATCCCAAAGTCTGCTGATATGATTACCGCACCTAAACAAATAACGGACGGTCAATTTGATGTGAATGGTATTGTAGGGCAAGCCAAAAATACCATGGTAGTATCCAGAAGAGACATGAACCATGCGCCCGAACTGTACACCGTGAATCTTAAAAATGGTCAGATGAAGCAGCTTACACACGCCAATGATGATTTTTATAACAGCATTTCTCTAAGCAGTATCGAGAAGCGAATGGTGAAAACCACGGATGGTAAGGATATGGTAACCTGGGTTATTTATCCACCCAATTTTGATTCTTCTAAAAAATACCCCACACTGTTATACTTACAAGGTGGACCTCAAGGTGCGTTGAGTCAATTCTATTCTTACCGCTGGAATTTTCAGTTAATGGCTGCTCATGGTTATATCGTAGTTGCTCCAAACAGGAGAGGAATGCCGGGGTACGGAGTTGAATGGAATGAGCAAATAAGTAAAGATTATGGAGGGCAAAATATGCAAGACTACCTTTCAGCAATTGATGACGTTTCCAAAGAATCATATGTAGATAATTCTCGCTTGGGATGTGTAGGCGCTAGTTATGGTGGCTATTCAGCTTTTTATTTGGCAGCGATTCATGAGAACCGCTTTAAGTCTTTTATTGCACATGATGGTATGTTCAACTTGAAAAGCATGTATGGTACTACAGAAGAGCTTTTCTTTGTTAACTGGGATCTTGGGGGTGCTTATTGGGATAAGGATAATCAAGCTGCCCAGAAGAGTTATACACTTTTTGATCCATCAGAGAGAGTTGAAGACTGGACTGCACCTATATTAATTATCCAGGGAGGGAAAGATTACCGTATTTCTATAGGGCAAGGTCTTGAGGCATTTCAGGCTGCACAATTACAAGGTATTAAAAGCCGGTTACTTTATTTTCCGGAAGAAAATCATTGGGTGCTTGGTTATCAGAACAGCTTGATTTGGCATACAGAATTTTACAAGTGGTTAGCTGAAACACTTTAGCTAAACAGGAGTGTATTCATCTTTATATCTAATTAGCATAATTGTTAAATATGGATTATATTTATAAAATATAAGTATAATCTATATGTCAGTATTTACAAGTACGCTACCAGATGATCTTCTTAAACAGCTAAAGGAAAGAGCTGAGAACATCCCAGTTCCAATGAACAAACTAATAGAGAAGGCTGTAAGAATATATCTTGATCAGCTAAATAGAGCGGAGTATGTCAAATCGTATAAAACTGCAGCTAAGGATCAGGATATTATGTCTATTGCGGAAGAGGGAATGGAAGACTATTTAAAGCAATTACCTGAATGAGGCAAGGGGAGATTTGGTACGCAGATCTAAACCCGACAAAGGGTAGTGAACAATCGGGCTTTCGACCACTAGTGATAATCAGCGGGAATATGCTGAATGAATACTTGAATGTAGTGATAACCTGCCCTTTAACAACTAAAGTGAAAAACTATAAAGGGAATGTGGTTCTTAGGCCAGATGGTGGCAACAAATTATCTAAGCCATCCGAAATATTGGTATTTCACATAAGATCGATTTCAAAAGAGAGGTTAGTAAGAAAGATAGGAGATATTACTTTGGAAGAATTGAGAGAAATTAAGCAGGGGCTAAATGATATTTTGCGCTATTAATGTTTAGTAAATCAATACTACCTTCTCCTTCTATTTTTCTTTTTTGTCTGTGAAGGCCTCCTTTTCTTTTCATGAAAAGCTCCCTTGTAATCAGGGTTCTCCATTCGTTTCTGATGGTCAATTTCTCTTTCCATCTGTTGGTTTTCTACAAAGGGTGTTTTTGCTACTTCAACGTTTTTGGGTAATTGAAGTTCTGGAATAGATTGCTTTATAAGTTTCTCTATTTTCACGAGGTGGTATTCCTCTGCTTTGTTAACGAATGTAATAGCAATCCCTTTCAATTCTGCCCTGCCCGTTCTGCCAATTCGGTGTACATAGTCTTCGTAAAGTACCGGCACATCAAAATTAATTACATGACTCACTTCACTTACATCAATACCCCTGGATGAAACATCTGTAGTTACCAGTATTCTAAGCTCTCCTTGCTTAAAAGCATTCATAGCTGCTATTCTACTATTCTGCCCTTTATTGGAGTGCAACACATTGACCGTACCAAGTTTCTTTCGCTCTATATATTTAAAAACACCAGTAGCTGCCTGTCGTGTCTTGGTAAAAACAATAACTCTTGAGAAAGCCTCATCCTCAAGCAGAAATTCAAGGAAATTGATTTTAGTCTTGATATTGGGCACCCTGTAGAATAATTGTTCTATAGTTTTAGCAGGAGTTGCTTGAGGAGTAACTTCTATAACCTCCGGAAAATCAAGAAACTCTTCTGATAAGCGTACAACTTTTTCAGGCATAGTAGCAGAGAACAACAGGTTCTGGCGTTTTGCAGGTATAACCTCAAGAATCTTCCTTATCTGGGGCATAAATCCCATGTCCATCATACGGTCAGCTTCATCAAGTACCAGGGTTTTAATAAACTTAGTATGGATATGCCCTTTAGAATAGAGTTCCTGAAACCTGCCAGGCGTAGCTACAATTATATCAACACCCTTCGAAAGATTTTCAATTTGGCTTTTAGACCCAACACCCCCATAAAGCACTACAACTCTCAAGTCTGTATAAGATGCCAGTTGCCTGCATACCGTATCGATCTGCAACACCAACTCTTTGGTTGGGGCCAATATTAGTGCTCTTACATCTTCACCCTGGGCGTATTTTACCTTCATTAAGATGGGCAATACAAATGCCGCTGTTTTACCAGTGCCGGTTTGAGCCACCCCCATTACATCATGACCATTTAGAATTCTGGGGATTGCTTTCTGCTGAATATCTGTGGGCTGGTTATAGCCTGCCTCTTCAATAGCGCTAAGCAATTGTTTGTTAAGTTTTAATTCTTCAAAAGACGTGACAGGCATATCAGAAATTTTAACAAAGGTAAAAAATGTAATCTCAAAGTGATCAATATGTTGTTATATAGCGACCTTGGCGTATTGCTTTGCGTCCATTGCGGTTAAGTTATACATTTGTAATAAATGACATAAAAATATGCTAATCAAATCAGCCACTATTGTAAACGAAGGCAAGCAGTTTATTGCCGATGTTCTGATTAAAGGAGAAAGGATTGAAAAGATAGGAGAGAATATTATTGCCAATGATGAAGAAGTAATTGATGGGACAGGCAAATTCCTTCTCCCTGGATTAATTGACGACCAGGTACACTTTCGTGAGCCGGGTGTAACCTACAAAGCTGAAATTTACACAGAATCGAGGGCGGCAGTTGCCGGAGGGATAACTTCTTTTATGGAGATGCCTAATACTAAGCCTAATACGCTAACCCAGGAGCTATTGGAAGATAAATATCAATTAGGAGCTGAAAAGTCTATTGCTAACTATTCCTTTTACATGGGGGCCTCGAATGATAACCTGGATGAGGTGCTTAAGACTGATCCCGAAAAAGTTTGTGGCGTGAAAGTTTTCATGGGCTCTTCAACAGGAAATATGCTGGTTGATGACCGGACTACTTTAGAAGGATTGTTCTCGAAAGTAGATATGCTGATTGCCACTCATTGTGAAGATGAGCAAACAATAAGAGATAATGAGGCAAGGGCGAAATCAGAATATGGGGAGAATGTTCCAATAGAAAAGCATCCTGAGATCAGGAGTGCTGAGGCATGCTATAAATCATCTTCGTTAGCGGTAGAATTGGCTAAGAAATATAATACAAGACTTCATATTCTCCATCTTTCTACAGCCGGGGAGATGGAGTTGTTTAGAAATGATATTCCCCTTGAAGAAAAGAGGATTACTGCTGAAGCCTGTGTGCATCATTTATGGTTTAGTCATGAAGATTATGCTGAAAAAGGCACTCTGATAAAGTGGAACCCGGCTGTAAAAGCTGCAGCAGATAGAGATGCTATTATGCAGGCTGTGCTGGATGACAGGGTAGATGTAATTGCTACTGATCACGCACCACATACTTTAGATGAAAAGCAGAACAATTATTTTAATGCACCTTCTGGTGGGCCATTGGTACAGCACAGCCTGGTTACAATGCTGGAACATTATCACAATGGTAAGATTTCAATTGAAAAAATTGTAGAAAAGATGTGTCATAATCCTGCCATCTTGTTTAGAGTAAAAGACCGCGGATATATTCGCAAAGGATATTATGCCGATATGGTACTTGTTGATCTCAACTCACCATGGACAGTTGAACGGACTAATGTTCTTGCAAAATGTGGTTGGTCGCCATTTGAAGGGCAGGAATTTAGATCACGGGTGACAAATACCTGGGTAAATGGCAATCTGGTATATGATAAGGGAAAGATTGTAGAAGGCAGCAACGGTAAACGGTTGCTTTTTAGCAGGAAATAACTGCTAAGACTAACTCTATAGTTTGTAAATTAATTTTGAAGCAATAACTTTGCACTCCGTTTGGCCGAATGAGGTCAGGATTTACATGGTGGTTGTAGTTCAGTTGGTTAGAACGCCTGATTGTGGTTCAGGAGGTCGCCGGTTCGAATCCGGTCTTCCACCCAAGATAGAGAAGCCTCGCACATACG
>JBDLIU010000089.1:0-15180 GCA_039714715.1 Bacteroidota bacterium | reverse complement strand
TAATTAACCAACTGTTTGAAAAACATAATTTCACTTATATATATCATTTGGCAGCTTATGCTGCAGAAGGTTTAAGTCCATTTATTCGTAGTTATAATTATAAGAACAACCTGATTGGTAGCACAAACCTTATTAATGCAGCGGTAAATTATGGTGTAGAGTGTTTTGTGTTTACTTCTTCGATAGCTGTTTATGGTTCAGGCTCTCCACCGTTCAGGGAAAATGACCAGCCCATACCGGAAGATCCTTACGGTATAGCCAAATATGCAGTTGAACTTGATTTAGAAAATGCACGTAAAATGTTTGGTTTAAATCACATCATCTTTCGTCCGCATAATGTTTATGGCCCCAATCAAAACATTGGAGACAGGTATCGAAATGTAGTTGGCATTTTTATGAATCAGATTCTCAATGATCAGTCATTATCTATCTTTGGAGATGGCAAACAAACAAGAGCCTTTACCAATATTGATGATGTTGCTCCCTATATTGCAGAGTCGGTGAACCAACCTCTGGCATTTAATAAGAAATTAAATATTGGTACCGATAAAACTTATTCATTACTGGAGCTGGCCGATGCAGTTTGCTCTGCCATGAATTCTAAACAAAAATTGAATATGCTGGAAAATCGGGAAGAGGTTTTACATGCCTATGCAGACCATTCTGAGTTTAATAAGATTTTCAGTTCTGATACGCAGGTATCGTTAAGTGAAGGACTTGAAAAAATGGCAAGTTGGGTAAAATCGCATGGAGCTCGGACAAGTAAGCCTTTCAGCAACATTGAAATTAAAAAGGGGCTACCGGAGACCTGGAAGTAGATATATGGCAAATAGAGATCGACCCCTTGTTTCAATAATTATGGCAGTCAGGGATACTGAACCATATCTGCCGGCATGCCTGGAATCTGTACTTGAACAAACATATCAGAACTGGGAGCTTATTGCTGTTAATGATCACTCTACAGATCAAAGTCTTAATATACTCAATGAATATGCTAAAAAGGACCCGAGAATTAAGGTGTTTAACAGCCGGGAGCAAAAACTAATACCAACATTGCAGGTTGGGCATGCAAAATCAACAGGCACATTGATTAATAGAATGGACTCCGATGATATAATGCCTGACTATAAATTAGAAGTTCTGGTAAGGGAGTGGCTAAAACACGGCAAGGGCAATGTTATTGCAGGGGGTACGCAGCATTTTGTTGATCATGGTGAAGTTGGCAATGGGTTTCTTAAATATGAAAAATGGCTGAATGAAGTAGCAAGGACAGGTACCCATTACCAACAAATTTACCAGGAGTGCGTAATACCTTCACACTGCTGGATTATCCACAAAGAAGATTTTGATGCTGTAGGAGCCTTTGATCCCCTCGTTTATCCTGAGGATTATGACCTGTGTTTTCGCTTTTATAAACATGGATTGAAGGTGACTGGTATTGATGAGATACTACATTATTGGCGAGACAGATCGAATCGGATTTCGCGCACCTGGGAAGAGTATAAGGATAATCGATATTTTGACCTGAAGCTAAAATACTTTTACGAACTGGACCGGGATAGATCCAGGCCATTGGTATTATGGGGTGCAGGCCGAAACGGCAAGGACATGGCAAGGCGTCTGCAATCTTATAATGATGAGTTTATCTGGGTTTGTGATAATGAGAAAAAGATCGGCAAGGATATATTCAATGTTAGAATGCAGCATTTTGATGATATTACTAAAATTGGCAACGCACAGGTCATAATAGTTGTAACATCACCGGATTCCAGGGAAGAAATTCGTAAATTGTTAAAATTATGGGGGAAAAAGCCGGTTTCAGACTACTGGTTTTTCATTTAACCCGGATTATGCAATAGGTTTCGTTATGAGACTCAAAAGAACAGAGTGGCTGATTTACAGTTATTTTGGGTCGGAATACCGTGCCTGACGGCAGGCAGGGAAATTCCTATTGCATATTTCGGGTTTAAAAGCGACACCAATGGAAACGAAAGGATCAAATATATTGATTGCCGGAGGTTCGGGGTTAATTGGTAGCCACTTATCTTCTATGTTAATCGACAAAGGGTATACAGTTGGGCATCTGACAAGAGGCTCAACAATTATTGGTGATCATATCAATCAATTTAATTGGGATGTAGACAATGGGGAGATTGATGATACAGCTATTTTGTGGGCCGACCATATAATTAACCTGGCTGGAGAGAATGTGGGTCAGCGTTGGAAAGATGACACAAGAGACAAAATTCTAATAAGCCGGGTCGCAGCCACACAACTCCTGGTTGATGCCCTGGTGAAGAATAACAAACGGGTTTCATCTTTTATCAATGCTTCAGCTATTGGGATATACGGGGAAGACACAGGAGAAGAATCGCTGAATGAAAACAGTTTGCGTGGAGATGGATTTCTGGCCTCTGTGGCAAAATGCTGGGAGAGGGCAGCAGGAGGGGTCAAAGATTATGCAGAACGTTTTGTTGTTTTAAGAATAGGTGTTGTCTTAACCCCGGCCGGAGGGGCTTTGGAAAAGATGCTTCAACCTATCAGGTGGGGAGTTGGATCTGCTTTGGGTTCTGGGAAACAGTGGATAAGCTGGATCCATATCAATGATCTTTGCAGAATGTTCTTAATGACTATTGAAGAACCAATTCGTGGAGTGCTGAATGGAGTTGCTCCTAATCCTGTAACCAATCTTGAGTTTACCAGGGAACTGGCAAAAAAAATGAAGAAGCCATTATTGATGCCCAGGGTTCCTGCTTTTATATTAAAATTGTTGCTCGGAAAAATGGCGATAATGGTTTTGGGAAGTAATAAGGTTTCACCGGAGGCTTTTCAAGAAGAAGGATTTAAATTTGAATACGAAACATTATCTAAGGCGTTAGATTCTTTAATTGATAGCTGAGAATCTAAAAACAAGATTAATCCGGATTATTTATTCAAAACGTAATTATTTAATGGATTTAACCATTATCAAAGCATATGAACACGCTCTTTATAGCCATGGGCTTCAGCCCGTGGAAAAGGGAGTAAAAATTAAACCCGGATTATGCATTGGAGATTTGTCGTGAAAGTTCTAAGTGCAATAAAATCAAGTGCTTAACATTGATTTTGACACGCAAACGTGGTAACCATCACGGTGAGTATCAAAATTGATGGACGTGCTTGATTTTGAAGTAATTAGGACTTGTAATAGAATCCTAATGCATATTTCGGGTTAAAAGGATTTGGCGACATTTTTGCTAATCTGCTGAATTTTAATATTAAAGAATGGATAAATGCAAAAATGATGACAAAACCAGTATATATTACCAATTAATAATCATGATTAGTTTTAACAGAATGGTTAATGGATATTTATTAACCAAAGATTTTTTCAATAAATTAGTAAAAGGAAGATAATAAATAACAATATGGCAAAGAATAATCACACATCGGAAGATGATGAAAAAATGATCCGCAGAGCATTTGAGCATAAAGACTGGAATGAAATAAAAACGGAAAACTCCTGGACTGTTTTTAAGGTAATGGGAGAATTTGTAATGGGTCTGGAGAAATTGGCCAAGATTGGTCCGTGTGTTTCTATTTTTGGTTCAGCGCGCACAAAAGAGACAGATCATGAATATAAGATGGCTGTGGAAATAGCGGCAAAGCTAGTGCGACACGGATATGGTGTGATAACAGGTGGTGGACCAGGTATAATGGAAGCCGGTAACAGGGGAGCTCATTCAGAAGGCGGAAAATCAGTGGGATTAAATATTGATCTGCCATTTGAGCAACACAATAATGTATATATTGATGAAGACAAACTTCTTAATTTCGACTATTTCTTTGTACGTAAGGTGATGTTTGTGAAATACGCCCAGGGTTTTATTGCCATGCCAGGTGGTTTTGGTACGCTTGATGAAATGTTCGAAGCGATTACACTAATTCAAACTAAGAAAATTGGGGCATTCCCTATTGTTCTTTTTGGGAAAGACTATTGGCAAGGACTTTTTGATTGGATAAAAGGTACTATGCTGAAATCCGGGAAAGTAAGTGAGAAAGATCTCGAACTGGTAAAAATTGTAGATACGCCAACTGAGGCAGTAGAAGCCATTGATGAGTTTTACTCGCAATATATGCTGTCACCAAACTTCTAATTACCAGGATTTCAGATATGAAAAAAGGTTGGCTGATAACTGTAACATGGGTAGCCATAATGGCCCTTGCTTTATATACCTACACTCAGCTTAAAGAGGTAGGTGATAAGGCAGAATCATTTGTCGAGTTTACAGATTTACCCCAGGGGAATACGGTAAATGCCATAGCAGTGGAGCTGCCCGACACACTAACTTTTGCAGGTGAAATAGTGCCATTGGACATCCCGGATGTTCGCGAGCGTCTTGATCGTGAAATGCACATCAATGTGTATTGGCACACCAATACTATCTTTTTGTTGAAGCACGCGAATCGTTGGCTCCCCCAGATTGCTGAGATTCTTGAAGAAGAAGGAATACCGGAAGATTTTAAATTCATCCCGGCTATTGAAGGGGCATTTAAAAATGATATCTCCCCTAAAGCAGCCGTAGGTTTCTGGCAATTCAGGAAAGATGCTGCCAAAGAGTTTGGACTTGAAGTTACCCGCCAGGTGGATGAGCGATACGACCCTCTGAAATCCACCAGGGCAGCATGCAGGTATTTTCACAGGGCGTACAAAAAGTTTGGCAACTGGACCCTGGCAGCTGCCTCGTACAATAGGGGTATGAGTGGATTGAACAGGGCATTGCAGGACCAAAAGATAGATAACTATTATGATCTTATGCTCAATGAAGAGACATCACGGTATGTATTCAGGACTTTAGCAGCCAAGGAGATAATTGAGCACCCACACCGGTATGGTTTTCATGTACAGGAGGAGCAACTCTACCAGGTCGAAAAGGTGAAATACATTACGGTTGATAAAAATATTGACAGTTGGGTAAACTGGTCGAAAGAGCAGGGAATAAATTTCAAATTGCTAAAAAGGCATAATCCATGGATTCAGGATAAGTCATTAAAGATAAGCGGAGGTAAAAAGTACGAGGTTGCAATACCAGTTTCGGATGAATAGGATAAAGCACATTTTATTTGATTGCGATGGTGTTCTTGTTGATACAGAATACATTGCTGCTTTAAAGATGCGGGAAGCTCTCGAGGCAAGAGGAATTACAATAGACTTTAACAGCTATTTACAGGAACATTCTGGAACTACCTTTTCAGCAATATTCGAGTATTACTTTGGTGAAACAATGACATCCGAGGAGCGATATGAACTCATGATGAAGGTTGAAGATGATGTTGCCGCAGAAGTAAAAACAATTACTGGTATTCCGGAATTACTGCGAAATATCTCAAAAGATAAATCTGTTGTCTCGAATTCGTCTATTGCAACAGTCCGGCATGCTCTAAAGGTCACCGGTATACAGGATAATTTTAATGGAAGAATATTTTCTTCTGAACAGGTCCCCAACGCGAAACCTGCGCCTGACCTTTACCTGTTTGCTATTCAGTCCTTAGGCTTGCAACCTGACGAAATGCTTGTGGTTGAAGATAGTCCCGCGGGGGCAAAAGCGGCTGTTTCTGCCGGTTTGAAAGTAATTGGTTTTACGGGAGCCAGCCATATTTTACCCGGTCACGATGAGAAACTAAAATCGCTGGGGGCTGTTGCAACTGCTTCAAATGCTGAAGAATTAAATACGATTATTGAATCAATCATTCTTTAATACCAATTTATCTTAGGGTTAAATTGGTATAACTAATATTGAAACAGGGTTCTTTAGCAGAAGGTTATTTTAAGTATCTCGAATACCTTAATTTTGCAGGCTGAAGCTTAGATAAGTTGACAAAAAATGCCGTAAAATCAGATATTGTCCCAACTAATTCCGAACAGGAAAAGGTAGAAGTATTCGGTGCGCGTGAGCATAACCTGAAAAATATAGACCTTACCTTTCCAAGGGAGAAACTAGTGGTAATCACCGGTATAAGTGGTAGCGGTAAGTCGTCATTGGCATTCGATACCATCTACGCAGAGGGGCAACGCAGGTATATGGAGAGCTTCTCGGCCTACGCCCGGTCGTTTATTGGCAACATGGAGCGGCCTGATGTGGATAAAATTATGGGTCTGAGTCCTGTAATTTCAATCGAACAAAAAACCACATCCCGTAATCCACGGTCAACAGTAGGAACAGTAACAGAAGTTTATGACTTTCTTCGGTTGCTCTATGCCCGGGCAGGTGAGGCTGTTTCTTATCTTACGGGCAACCCTATGGTTAAGCAAACTGAGGAGCAGATACAGGATCATATTCTTCAGCAGTTTAATGATAAACGAATTACCATTCTGGCTCCAATTGTAAAGGGTAGAAAAGGACATTATCGTGAGTTGTTTGTACAGCTTCGTAAAAGTGGATTCATTAAAGCCCGCATCAATGGGGAGTTACAAGAACTGGTACCTAAAATGCAGCTCGATCGATACAAAACGCACGATATAGAGTTAGTAATTGACAGGCTTCAGGTTAAGAACGAAGATAATTTCAGGCTAAGGCAATCGGTTCAAACGGCACTCAGGGAAGGTCAGGGATTAATAATGATTTTGGATGAAGCAGAAAAAGTTTATCATTTTTCTAAAAACCTTATGGATCCGGAGTCAGGACTATCTTATGATGAGCCCGCTCCCAATACGTTTTCGTTTAACTCGCCCTATGGTGCTTGCCCAACCTGCAATGGACTGGGAGTAGTTGATGAAATAACCCAGGAAACCATTATTCCTGATACCTCCATGACCATAAGCCGGGGAGGAATTGCTCCTCTGGGAGAGTACCGTGATATCTGGATTTTCAGGTCTGTTGAATCAATTTTAAAACGTAACGGGTATAATATTACCACCCCTATCAAAGACATTGATGAGAAAGTAATAGATCTCCTTCTGCATGGTGATTCTGATCCGGTAGCCGTTAAGTCGAAAAAATATCCTGGTACAGATTGGCACATAAAATTTGAAGGGATAATCCGGTTTATGCAGAAGCAAAAGGAATCAGGAACAGAGAATATCCAAAAATGGTTGAAGGATTATACGATCATAAAACCTTGCCAGGAGTGTAAAGGTAAAAGGTTGAAGAAGGAATCACTGCATTTTCTCATTGATGATGAAAACATTGCAAATCTTTCTCACAAAAGCATTGGGGAGTTGGTGGTCTGGTTTCAGGATCTGGAATCCAGATTAAGTGAACGTCAAAACCAAATTGCTTCAGAAGTTTTAAAAGAAATACGAAAGAGGCTTAAATTCCTGGATAATGTTGGATTGAGCTATCTTGCTTTAGACAGGCCGTTACGTTCTTTATCCGGAGGTGAAGCACAAAGAATCAGGTTAGCAACACAAATAGGTACCCAACTTGTAGGAGTGATGTATATCCTGGATGAACCAAGCATAGGGTTGCATCAGAGAGATAACCTTAGGCTGATCAATGCGCTTAAAGATCTCAGAGATTTAGGTAATACTGTTTTGGTGGTAGAGCATGATAAAGAGATGATGATGCAGGCAGACCATATCATTGATATTGGCCCCGGAGCAGGGAGGCATGGCGGAGAAATTGTGGCTGAAGGATCACCCGATACTTTTTTGAAATATAAAAGTCTTACAGCCCAATATCTCGAGGAAAAGTTAAGAATTGAAGTACCCCAAGCTAGAAGAGGCCTTAATGGAACAAACCTTGTTCTTAAGGGAGCATCAGGGAATAACCTGAAACAAGTGGATGTTACTTTTCCCCTGGGCACAATGATATGCGTAACAGGGGTATCAGGAAGTGGCAAATCAACGCTAATCCATAGTACTCTGTTCCCAATCCTTAACAACCATTTCTATCGATCCCGAAATAAACCAATGGATTACTCGGTAATCGAAGGACTGGAGCATATCGATAAGGTGATCGAGATCGATCAGAATCCAATCGGGCGTACACCAAGGTCTAACCCGGCCACATATACAGGCGTGTTTACTGATATCAGGGCTCTTTACAACGGATTGCCTGAGGCTAAAATAAGAGGTTATAAACCTGGTCGGTTTTCCTTTAATGTAAAAGGTGGTAGGTGTGAAACTTGTCAGGGTGCTGGCATGAAGCTCATCGAAATGGATTTTCTGCCGGATGTATTGGTGCATTGTGAAACCTGTAAGGGTAAAAGATATAACCGTGAAACCCTGGAAGTAAGGTTTAAGGGTAAGTCTATTTCAGATGTTCTTGAGATGACAGTTGAGGAGGCTGTAGACTTTTTTGAATATCACCCCAAAATCCTGAGAAAGATCAAGACACTTAATGATGTTGGATTAGGTTATATAACCCTTGGTCAGCATGCAACAACCTTAAGTGGAGGTGAGGCGCAGAGGGTAAAGCTGGCTACAGAATTATCAAAAAAAGATACGGGAAAAACGTTTTACATCCTGGATGAACCAACCACAGGATTGCATTTCCAGGACATCCAGCACTTACTGGATGTGTTGAACAAACTGGTTGATAAAGGCAACACCGTGTTAATTATTGAACATAACCTGGATGTGATCAAAGTGGCAGATCATATAATCGATCTGGGGCCTGATGGTGGTGATGAAGGCGGAATCATTGTGGGGACAGGTACCCCGGAAGAATTGAGTGGTAATACAAAGAGTTATACAGGCAATTATCTAAAACATGAATTAGAATTAAAATGAACAATTTATTAAAATATTTTATTCCTATTGCGTTTACTATTCTCGGAGGTTATTACTTGTGGCTCAAAGAGTGGGTTGAAGGGTCATTGTATTTGTCAATTGCGATTGCTTTCCCAATAATGTGGGCGCTAAGAGATGGTAAGATAAAAAGCAATATAAGATTCTGGAATGCTTTCTCCTGGGGCCTGGTAATTGTAGCACTATTGCTATTTCTCCTGCTCCTCAGGATGGACGGCAGAGAAGGACTATAAGGTTTAAAATCAACCAATTAAATAATAATTATGGCAATTTAAACGGAACTCACGAACTTTGCCATAAGTATTAACTGTATGAACAAGCAGAAGCTATATTGGATTTTTCAAATAGTAGGATGGTCATTCTATGCCCTGCTTAACATAACCGGTATAAGTTTACAATCTACACATTTCATACCGGCAATGGCCTGGCCCATAGTTTTTGAGTCGTTTTTTTTCTTTTTTACTACCCACACTTATCGAAGGTTAAGTAAGAAAAAAGTATGGCTGCAGCTGCCTACAACCAAATTAATGTCTTGGGCAATTGTGCATATTGTGGCACTATCTGTAACTGTCTATTTTGTAAGAGTTGGTGCTTCTTATGTATTCAATCTGTATAGCAGTGAGATGCTCAGCCTGACCAACATCCTTGGCAACCTTTCAGCTAATTTTATTGTTTTGATTATATGGTCATCTGTTTATTTTGCGTTTCACTATTTCGAAAAGAATACCCAATCATTAAAATATGAGGTTGCAATGAATGAGATGAAACTCAATCAACTTAAATCACAGTTAAACCCACATTTTATTTTTAATGCATTAAATAGTATCAGGGCTTTGGTAGACGAAGAACCTTCAAAATCAAAGAGAGCAATTAATCATTTGTCAAACATTCTGCGCACATCTTTAGTCTTAGACAAGAAACGACTTACCTCCCTTGGGGAAGAAATGGAGACTACAAAAGATTATCTAGCCCTGGAATCTATCCGGTATGAGGAAAGATTAAAAACTAAATTTATTATTGAGCCGGGAACATTACATATTCCGGTGCCTCCCATGATGTTGCAAACATTAGTTGAAAATGGAATTAAGCATGGTATTTCAAAGCTTACAAAAGGAGGGATAGTGTCGGTAGAAACAAAAAGAGATTATAACCTCAATCAAATGATTATTGAAATCAGAAATTCTGGTCAGTATTATTCCAACAGAATAAATGGTACTGGGCAGGGATTGAGAAACACCCGTCAAAGGCTTGAGCTGATTTACGGTGATATGGCCAGACTGGAAATTAATAATGAAAATGAAAATACAGTTTTAACAACGGTTCAAATACCTTTAAACGAACAATATGAGAGCTTTAATAATTGATGATGAACGATTGGCAAGAAAGGAGCTGATCAAACTTTTGGAAGACTTCCCGGAAATCGAAATAATTGGCGAGGCAGCCAATGCTGATGAAGCTTTTGAGCAGATTAACACTTTAAATCCTGATCTTCTATTCCTGGATATCCAAATGCCGGGCAAAACAGGATTCGAATTGCTTGAAATGCTGGATTCAGTGCCAACAGTAATCTTTACCACAGCCTATGACGAGTATGCACTAAAAGCCTTTGAAGTAAATGCGCTGGATTATCTTCTGAAACCTATCCAGCTTGACAGGCTCAATGAAACGATAGCAAAACTTGAACCACCAAGAAAAGAGGAAAAGGAAAAAGAGCCAAAGCTTGGATTGAATGACCAGGTTTTTGTAAAAGATGGTGACAAATGCTGGTTTGTAACATTGCAAGACATCAGATATTTTGAATCAGATGGCAATTACATCAAGGTGTTCTTTGATAATTTCCGTCCTATGATTCATAAATCTCTTAATGCGCTGGATGAGAAACTGAATGACAGGGATTTCTTCAGAGCCAGCAGAAAACATATTATCAACCTGAGTTGGGTAGAGAGCATTGAGCAGTGGTTCAATGGTGGCCTGATGGTAAAACTTAAAGGCGGAGATAAGGTAGAAGTTTCAAGAAGACAAGCGGCAAAATTTAAAGAGAAAATGAGCCTTTAGCTGTGGTTGACCAATCCTATTAACTCCTGATCAACCTCCCAGTCTTTGGCAATTTTCAACATGGCAGAAGCCTCCATCTCTGTCACATAACCTTTTTCAGCGTTGGCTTTCCAGGTAAGGTTGATAAAATGTAATCGTTTGTTTTTAGCAATTGGCTTAACCGCATCATGCATATAAACCTTGGCTCGCTCAAATGCGGTAACATAATCCTTGGCAATAAAGTTAATAGCCCATTGAAGCTCCTTACGTGCATTCAGCTCGAAGGCAGAATTATTAAGGATCTTTTCTTCATCTTCATCTAAACCATGGTAATGAAAGATGATTGCTTTAAGAAGCATCAAAGATTTTAATTCATCATTTAATTCTGCTCGTGCCATTTAGAATTAAAGTAAGTTTGAGGGTAACAAATTAACATCTTAATAATTGATTATAACTATTTTACTGCCAAAAATTCGTTGTGCAATCCCAGATTTAACAATATTTAGCACTCATCCAATTTAATATTGGACTACTTATTGAAAATCCTAAACCTCAGTATCACCATCGTTAGCCATAAATTCAACAATAATAGAATTAGCGATAAGAAACGAATTTTCTTCAAGAACGAATTTCCTATCTTTTAAAGTGGCAATTCCCTCCGAAACACACTGGTCAATGAATTCCCTGTGCTCCTCCAGAATATCAACTGCATAGACTGTTTTAATATAATCAAAATCAATTCCCCGATTGGTTCTTAATCCGGTTAAAAGGTATTCATTAAACTGATCTTCCCGGGTTAGATGCTCAGTTTTTATTGGCAGGATATCGTTTTTTAATTTCTTTATATATGTTGCATTGTTCTCGATATTGTAATGCCTTGTTATTTGATTAAATGAATGAGCACCGGGGCCAATACCAAGATAAGATTTATGTTGCCAGTAAGCAGTGTTATGCTTGCTTTCGAAAC
The DNA here is from genome assembly GCA_039714715.1 of Bacteroidota bacterium. GTDB lineage: Bacteria > Bacteroidota > Bacteroidia > Cytophagales > Cyclobacteriaceae > S012-113. The sequence goes on along the minus strand of JBDLIU010000089.1, from coordinate 3,448 downwards.
CGGCAATGGCAAAGTTTGATATCTCATAATGTTCGTACCCATGATCATTAAGCACCTTACACATAATTTGATACTCTGCTTCATACTTTTCATCTGCGATGGGCTCAATCTTCCCCTTTCTTAACCAGTTGCCCCATACAGTCCTTTCTTCAATGGTTAACGCATAGCAAGAAAGGTGTGGGATATCCAGGCTAATTACTTTTTTAAGATTGTTTGTCCACTCCTCTATCCCCTGGTTGGGGATTCCATAAATTAAATCAATAGTAATGTTTTCAAATCCGGCCTTTTGCAGCGTCCTGATGGCTGATTCTGCCTGTATGCTGTTGTGCGCACGGTTAAGGCTTTTTAGTAATTCATTATTAAAGGATTGAACACCCAAACTTATCCTGTTAAAGCCTAAGTCCAGAAGATCGCTGGCAAACAGATCGTTGATATCTTCCGGATTAGCTTCAAGGGTAATTTCAGCTTCAGAGGTAATGTTGAAGTTATTTTTTACTTCGTTAAGCAGGAATTTGATCTGATCAATTGTTAATACTGAAGGAGTACCCCCTCCGAAATATATGGTTTCTATACTTTGAGAATCTAAATAATCTTTTCTTAAACAGATTTCATTTCGCATGGCATCTATCATTTCATTCACACTCTTATGCGTTGTGCTGAAATGAAAATCACAATAATAGCAGGCCTTACGGCAATAGGGTATATGAAGATATATTCCGGCCAATCGTTTAATTTTGAAATAAACCGATTTAAATTATTTAATGTTAAATATACATTAGTAACATTAAATAATTTAAACTAAGGTTCCCGAAGGCAATTTAAAATATAACTAAAACTGAGGAAAGCTAGTGCGTTTGAAAAATTCCCGGATTGTTTTATTAATTCTGATTTTGGCGACAGATCTGTTTGCCCAGGAAAAAGACTATAAAATTGAATATGTAAATTCTAAGAACAAAGAGTTGAACCTTGAAACAGGTAGAGCAGACAGCTCAACTTTTATTTTGAAAATCAATAGCATAAAAAATCAATTACTTTCTAAAAGTTACCTTCTTGCCAATATTGATGAGGTGCACATGGATTCGAGTTTACAGTACGCTAAGATCAATGTGGGTGACAAATTTCTATGGCAGGCAATGGGAATAGAAAATATCCCTGAAGTAATGCTCTCTAAAGCTGGTTATCGTAAGACCGATTTTGAAGACACTGATTTTTCTGAAAAAGAATTCAATCGACTCATCAATAAGCTATTGTCGGAAGCCTCCAATAATGGTTATCCATATGCCAGTTTTAAATTAAAAGATATTTCTATTCAGGATAACAAGCTAAATGCAGTGCTCAATTATGATGCTGGTCCGGTAATTTACTTCGATAGCCTGACCGTGCGACCTGAAAATTTTATTAAAGCCCGGTTCCTTGAATCATATCTGGATGTTAAGGAAGGAGATCTTTTTACCTTAAAAAGTGCCAACAAAATTTATAATGCCTTTAGCCTGCTCCCTTATTGCAAGTTATCTGATTCAGTGCAGATCAGTTTTCAAAACAATTTGTGCAATATCAATCTACAGGTCGATCCGGTAAAAGCCAATAAGATTGATGCCCTGATAGGATTTTTGCCAGATCAAGAGGAAGGAAAGGGCTTCCTTCTTTCCGGTTTTGTTAACCTTCATTTGCACAACCTTTTTAAATCAGGGAAAGAGCTTTCATTTGTATGGCGAAAATTTCAGAAGGAATCTCAAACCTTAAAACTTAATTACAACCACCCGAACTTATTTAGATCACCAATGGGTGTTGGATTCATAATGGATATAATTAAACAGGACTCCGCATTTTATAACACCGACATACAGTTGTCTGCATTTTATTACAAAGACAGGCTCAGAATTTCTTTTTCAACAGATTTAATAACCTCCAGGTCATTGAGCACTCCAATTGACCCCTTTGTGGTTCCTGATATTTTAGATTTTAACATCCAGCAGTTAGGGGTTGAAGTTTCTCACAACACACTGGATGATTTAAATAACCCTCTTAACGGAATCAGAATTTATAGTGGTGTAAAACTGGGAAATAAGAAAATCCTTAAAAGCCCTGATTTAGCTGAAAATATTTATGATAGTTTAGATTTGAAATCCACTCAGAGTAAAATAAAAATTGGTGGAGAAATAAACAAACGGGTAACCGGGTCGTTGGTTTTTCATCTGGATGCGAGCTCAGGATGGATAATTAATAACGACCAATTGTACCTCAATGATTTATTCAGACTTGGCGGAATTAATTCGATTCGAGGATTTAATGATTTAGACATACTGGTTTCGTCATACATGTTATTTAGATTTGAACCCAGATTAGTTTTAAACTCTTCATCAAGATTATTTATGTTTTATGACCAGGGATTTACCAATAACAGCGTGACTAACCTTAAGGATAAGCCCAGGGGTTTTGGAGCAGGATTGGTATTAGACACTGGCCTGGGAGACTTACAATTAGTTTATGCACTTGGAATATCAGATCAACAATCATTATCATTAACACAATCAAGAATTCATATAGGTTATGTTGCCCGCTTTTAAAATAAGGCTTAATGCCATCGTAATACTGTTTGTATTGTTTGCTTTACAGGCAAATGGCCAACAATTGGTTTATGACCTTAAACAGGAATGGGTAAATTATAGCAGTGATGATAATGGGTTTTTGCCTGTTAATGACCAGAATCACGAACTGAATACTATTGGGTTTTCATTGGCGAATCAGGGGATTGACCAATTCTATTTGACTGTTTATGTTAACAAACAGGCTTATCTTTTTTATGGCTCAAAATTGTTAACCATCCTTGCAAAAGGAACAACCAATTTGAAAATAGATAGTCTGAAGAATGAATTAAATGACAAAAGTCCTTTCCTGACAATTTATGGCAAGGGATTATTGCCAGGTTTAAGAACAGAGATCAGGGCTGTTAGAACATCGTATCAGGATGATCAAGTCGCTTCGTCTGTTTACTATTCGGGTGATTTTAGCAATTTTTTCTATATCACTGCTACTTTACTGATTATAATTTTTGTCGTATTAAAAACACGATTTGTAGAATTAGCTGAGCAGTATATGCTATTTCATCGTGCGCTACGTATAAGAACCATTGATGAGCTAATTTACAAAATTGAGTTCCTTGCATTTCCTAATGCATTTTTCCTGATCTTAATAAGTTTGACTCTTGGTTTTACCACCATTTCTTTCATGTACTTTTTCCCGGGGGAATTATCAATTTTAGGAATTAAACCGGCTGTTATCTCACTTACCGGGTTGTTGATTAGCTGGGTACAGCTTTCGGCAATTGTTTTTATATTATTAGTTATAAAATATTTGTTCACAAGATTCTTGTCGTCAGTCTTCGACCTGAAGGTCACAAATGTTCATTATGCCTCATCGTTAAGACTGATTTTGATATTCGCAATTT
>JBDLIU010000088.1:0-15388 GCA_039714715.1 Bacteroidota bacterium | reverse complement strand
AAATTGATAAAGACTTACACAAAAGCATCATAATACATGAGCTTGCCCATGCTCTTTTCTGGAACAATAAAGGCAATCATATTATCGCCAGAGAATTTCATGAATATTTTGCTTACACAATACAGCTGGCCTTACTTGAAAAATCTCATCGAGAACAAATTATTTTATCCAGCGACGTTCCGGCATTTTCAAACCGCTCAGAAATTTCAGAAGAATATTATCTTCTGAATCCAACACGTTTTGCTGTTAAGTCATATTTGCACTTTATCAGCGTCAAAGAAGGCTGGCCGTATCTACTGAATCTTTTTAAGGAATAACCAGCTAGCACCCAAACACTTGTGTTTAGGTACTAGCTAAACCAAAAAAATAAAATAAATTTATAAAACTTTGTAAGTTATAGTTTAATTTACAATGTAAATTAAAGCATAAAGTTGCACACTTTTTAAAGCATATAATTGCACTTTTCGTACATTATTCTTATATCTTTTAGTATAAATGTCCAAAGACTGATGTGATAATCTGGCAGCAATTGGTGTTTAGCCGCTAGTCAGGCTAAATGATGTAATCAGTCAGTTCGTCACAACATTTTAATTCATGATGCCTTTCTGACTAACGAGATGTTTGAAAAAGCAGCCATTGATAATCCAAAAACATTCATTTTTTTGCGTCCAGTAAAATGGGTAAATTGTACAAATAACGGTCATATTTAATCATATTTATGGTGACTAAGAGTGACTTCTTTGGATGGGAACAGTCATTTTATCCAATACGCTTTTGACTTATTCCCGTCATTGATGCCAATTGAGAGTCCATCTTAATTATCCTGATAGCAACAATTCAAAACCTTATAACATCTTAAATTTGATAAAGCTGTTTTTCTTTAAATATTATGAAAAACCTACATTAATTGATGTCATAACTCTGCTACAATAACTTTCACGATTTGCTTATTCTAACGAGAAAGAAATTTAATAATCTGTTTAAATACAATGAAAGTATCGGACAAAATCGATTTCCGGTTTCTAATAGCGCGGAAGCCAAAACATCTGCGGTAGGACTTCACGAACACTTTAAATGATCTGTAGACTTAATCTAGAAACAACTTAAAAACCATAACCACCCATGACCTGAATTATTCCCAGTCTTCGGTTTTGTTTCTATTTTTTTCTTCTTCATCACCGGCCAACACCTTGGCAAGTTCATCTCTGGCCTCGCGGGAAATGGATATCCGTTTTTCTAAAGCATCCGTCTGATAAAGTTTATTAAATAAACTTCTGTCATGATCGGCAAACATTTTGGTCGCATGGTGCGCTTCATATGCACCATAGCCTAATTCAATCAGTGTTTTCTCTCCTAAGTGCATGGCAGAACTTAACATTTCACGTTGAAACAAAGTGACCCCTCGTTCCAGAAGTTCAAAAGCATGTCCCATATCATAGGCTCGGGAAACAATTGTCAAATGAGGAAAGTGTTTTTTTGCAATATCAATCACATCCAGTGCCATTTGCGGATCATCCACACAAACAATTAAAACTTTTGCAGATTTGGCTCCGGCTGAATGTAATAATGCCGGTTTACGAGCATCACCATAATAGACCTGATATCCATAAATACTGGCATTCTCAATCATTTCAGGTTGATGATCTAAAATTGTTGTGGGGATACTATTGGCGTGTAAAAGTCGACCAATAACACGACCAAAGCGACCAAAACCCGCAATGATCACTGGGTGACTCATATCCTCCATTTCATCATTTTCAGGAATGGAAGCCGAGTGAGCAAAACGAGGCTCTATAAAGTAATCATTTACCAACATCAATAGTGGTGTCACCACCATTGATAAGGCCACCACAACAATTAATGGTTCAATCACTTCCTGACTGAGTACAGCCATATCCCCTGCCAGAGCAAATAAAACAAAGGCAAACTCTCCCCCTTGTGACAACACGATGGCGAAAAGCGGATACTTACTCGTATTGAAAGAAAACAATCTGGCAATAATCATAAGTACTAATAGCTTAACGAACACAAGCAGCATGACCAAAGAAATAATAAACCAGGGATGTTCAATTAATAAACCAAAATTGATAGACATACCAATGGCAATAAAAAACAAACCCATCAGTAGCCCTTTAAAGGGATCAATCTCTACTTCAAGTTCATGTCGAAAATCAGATTCAGCCAATAAAACACCCGCTAAAAAACTACCCAGTGCCATCGATAACCCAGCCATATCCATAAGCAAAGAAATAGCAATAATTAAGAGGAGTGAAAAGGCAATAAACATTTCACGCATGTGAGTACGGGCAATAATGCGAAAGATAGGTTCTGTCAGATAGTGACCACCAATAACAACTAAGACAATGACGCCAATGACTTCAGCAATGGCCATCACTAAACTACCATCATTATCAACCTGATTAACACTGAGTAATGGAATCGCTGCCATCATGGGAATAACAGCCAGATCCTGAAACAATAAGACGGAGAAAGCCGAGTTTCCTGTGTGGGTTGATAGAACATTCCTTTCATTAAGTATCTGCAAAGCAATGGCTGTAGAAGATAAGGACAAGGACATGGCAACAATTAAAGAGGTACTCCAGCTTAAACCGTAAAATAAACCAATAATAAACAGGAAAATACTCGTTAAAAGGATTTGCCCTCCTCCCATACCGACAATAGAATGCCGCATTTCCCACAGTCGTTTTGGTTCTAGTTCAAGACCGATTAAAAATAATAAGAGCACCACACCAAATTCTGCAAAGTGAAGAATATCATCGATATTAGTAATTAGCGCGAGTCCCCAAGGGCCAATAATCGCTCCAGCCACTAAATAGCCTAACACCGAACCCAGACCAATTTTTTTAAACAAAGGCACAGAAATAACAGCAGATAATAGATAGATCAGGATATTAATCAGTAATGAATGTTCAGTCATGATGATGCTCTAACTGCTCATATAATTGATTAATACGTTGATTATATAAATGACTAAACTGTGTTAACTCATCTGAAGTTGAACGATGTGCCTGATGCAATACTTGGGGTGAATGGTAATCCATACCACAATGAATGGACATTTGTTCAAGAGGCCGAAGAAAATCTTCCAGTGTATAATTATCAAAACCTTCTTTTTGATATGACTGTTGCTTATGACCTGTCGTTACTACAGCCATCACAGGCTTTCCTTTTAGAACTTGAGTCTGCGACTTATCACCCATTGCAAATTGTCTCGTTAAAACAACTTCCTGCCACTGTTTCAACAACGCAGGCACATTGTACCAATAGATAGGAAACTGAAAGATAATTAATTTTGCCTTGCGTAAAAGCGCCTGCTCTTCCAAAACATTAATATGAAAGTCAGGATACTTTTCATAAAGATTATTAACATAAACATGCTCATTTTTTGCAATTTCATCAAGTATTGATTTATTAGCGTGTGAATGGTGTGTGTATGGATGTGAAAAAACGATTAGGATCATTTAAATTACTATCTGTGATAAGGCATAAGTTATGTTAATGTGCATACAATTTAATCACAATATAAATTGTAGTTGCTCAAATGAATAAAGCTAATATGAGCTCCTGGCCAGGCAAAAGTCAAGATCATTGTCACTGCTATTTGGCTTAAGTCTACCACAAAATGCCGAATAGCTGGTCTGGGACAGATCCGGAATATTTATAATTACCAGGACAAAATATTTTATTTTTTAATCTTGAGACTAATCTTACTGGTCATTGAACTAATCTTCGTGACCTAAAGGAGCATATGAATTGTGATAAACTCAATCATACCTTTAGTCATTTCTGATAATGTTCTGGTAATCATATTTTATGAATACCATTAAATAATAATCAAAATTGTACACCCGTCATTGTCATAAGAAATAGACGGGTACAAATAAAATGCAATTATTGATTACACATCCAATTAATGCAGTATTTGCTTTTTAGGAGACTTTAGACAGAGATGAAATAAACAGCAGCCATCACCCCACCCAGACCACAGCCAAACATGGCTGCTGAAATAACAAGATGAAAAGAATCCTTAGTCTCTTCCCAGTAGCTTCCATTATCACAGGGTTCACAGAATGAAGTATTTTTGTTTTTACATTTAACACAATGTTTCATTCAAATTTCTCCTCTATTGTACAGGGTGTTATCAACTTGACAGATAAGAAAACTTATCTCTTTCATTTAACGCCTGATCATAAAAATTGACTCTAGCGCATATTGAAACTCCAAACCACTGTTCATGCTTTGTGCTACAAATTGTTTTATTTTTAAGATAATTTCAGTTTTAGCAATATCCATAATAAATGACTCCTTAAATTTTAGTCAATTTTGTCTAGGAACATAAGAAACCCAACGGGCTCCATCAACAACCCTTTTTATATGGTTGAAATCAGTTACAGTAACAGTGTGATCACCATTAACAATCACACTGACAATACCTTCATCATCATTGGTAATTTTCGTACCATCTTCCAAATCGCAACCCCAAACTTGTATAGAGCGCTTTTTTCCTTTTCTAGCCATGATTAAAACCTCTTAAAATTAATTTTTTTATAAAATACATTAAGCTTTACCTTGTGATGGAACGCCTGTTAAAAAACTCACTGTGCTCATAGGTCCATCAGGAAATAATTGATAAAGATATCGATTGCCACCTTTATCTTTAAATTGCGCTTTTAATTGATTCCTTAACTGTCTGGATGTAGGAGCACTAAAACCTGACTGAAGATAAACATCCTTTACGAAATCAATGACATTCCAATGTTCCTCAGTCAACGTCATACCTTTGCTTGATGCACGCTGCTCCGTTTCAAGTGTTGAATTGAAATTATTAGTAAGGTTGATATGCAAAATATTATCTAAAATACTATTCATTGTCTTTCCTTTGAATTTATCTTATTTTTATCTGAATAAGGAAATAGAGCCTTATGTTCTATTTCCTGAAACGTAAAGGGATAAAGTTTTAACCATTATCGATACCTTCATCAACATTATTATTGATAATGGCATGGACTCGACTATCTGGTACGTAAGAATTTAGAATTTCATAATTCATGTTGTTTTCCTTTTTAGTTATTAACTATACCAATATGGTATGAATTAATTAAATCATACCATACTAAATTGGTCAACAATTGTTTTAATTTTTTTTTGATTTTTATAAAATATACCAAATTAGTATTATATTAAGGTTTGGTCTATAATAGATTTAAGCTAAATGATTGAATTAAAAGATTAACTATTATGATTAAAATTGGGAAGCTTTCAGATTATGCTTTACGCATCGCTGTACACCTGGTGGCCACTAAGGATAAATTGTGTACCAATGACGAATTAAGTCAGACTTTACATATCCCTGTTGCAACTGTGAGAAAATTATTAAAAAAACTGGTGGATGCCAAATTAGTGACTTCAATTCGTGGTATTAAAGGTGGTTATCAACTAACCTCCGCGCCTGAAAATATTTCAATAGCTCAAGTGATTGTTGCTGTGGAAGGGCCTATTTCTATAACTGAATGCGCCATCAATAACAGTGAATGTAAATCATCCAAGCGATGCGATTTAAAAGAAAACTGGAGCATTATTAATAATTATTTTGTTGATACTTTGGCTGGTATTAGTCTTTTAGACATGTCCCGAAAGCTTTCTAAACAACCTGTTAAGTTTCAACACGATTTAATATTAAGTTGATAAGGAGTGTAACAGAGTATTGAAAAGTTCTATCAATAGGCATGAATGACCACATAGCTAAGCCTATCCAACCTGATGTTATGTTTACTACAATGGCTAAGTGGATTAAACCTTCTTGCAGTCGAAAAATCTCACTCTTTCTTATGCAAAATGACAGATTCATGGCAGTTTGACTTATTCACATTTAGCCATAGAAAGACTGCTTTTCTATTCTTACCGTTAGCATGAAAAAATATCAAAATTCCGCAAAGGGACAAAAGTGAATTACTTCTTTTTGTTCAGCTGAATAGTTTATTCTAGTTCTATATGCCATATTACACTCCATCTTTTTTATATGATAAAGTGTTGCGTTGATCAGTTGAACCCACCACAAATTTCACCAATTCAGATTACCTGTAACTTAGAATGTCGGCACAGATTCAGTAAGCCGTCACTTCATAAAATAGTGCTTTTTGACGGCTATATGCTGAGTGTTGACGATTTACACCATCAATTTATTAGTGCTTTGAAATGTCCGGTATCTGGATAGATAGGATTAATTCTCAATTGATGCCAAAAACAGCAAAGTGTCATTTTTGCCTTGTGTAGAAAAACACTTGAATGGCCGCAATACGCCCGTTCTAATTCAATAATAAACTATTAATCATTCCGCTATCGGGAAAGATATTTGTATAAAAGCCCCTGCCTCACGAAGCAGGGGGCATTGATTATGAGTTAAACCTCCATATGTTCAGAGACTTCCAGAGCATCATCTACTTCAACACCAAGATAACGAATGGTGCTTTCAAGTTTTGAATGCCCAAGAAGTAATTGTACCACTCGGATATTTTTGGTTTTTTGATAAATTAATGAGGCTTTAGTTCTTCTCATGGAATGGGTTCCATATTCCATGGGATCTAAGCCGATAGACTTAACCCATTTTTTGACAGTATGTGCATATTGCCTTGTCGATAAATGTTCAGAACTTGCTAAACGGCTTTTAAATAAATAATCATGGTACCCCAGTTGCTTGTTATTAATTAATGCTAATAATGATTCACGGGACTGTTCTGTAATTTCAAAATGTACAGGTTTATGTGTCTTTTGTTGTATGACAACGGCTCTGGACATAATTTTACCATTACGCATGACATCATTAACCTTAAGTTGGACTAGGTCACAGCCACGTAATTTAGTATTGAATCCATAATGAAGTTCTCCTCATGTTAACAGGTACTTTCATTATGGTTTAATTGTAAAAAAGTGAATGATAATTGGTTGATGGTAAATATTCGCTTATGGTGTATAGCCGCCATTGGAGAATTTTTCTGAATTTTGTCGTAAACGTCCCTAAGCAGCGATTCAGTATTTTTTGAGACTAACGTTTAAAGTTAGAAAGCAGCAATATCAAATATAGAGGTAATAATTATTTTTCTACAACAAAAATGAACATAGGTTGGTTTGATCTTATTGGGAAACATTTACCGAATTTAAACCCTGGAGTGATTAAGAAACGCTTTGTGAAACCCTCTGAATGGTTTCTTTTGGAAATTCACCGAATAGTGCCCGGTACTCCCCAGAAAACCTGCCCATATTGCCAAACCCCCATCTCATACAGGTTTGTGTTACTGATGCACCACTATCGCTACACAACTCCCGGTATGCAGCATTCAAACGTGCCAGCTTAATCCAACGATGCGGCGTAACGCCGTAGGTTTCCTGACAGGCCATTTCCAGTAAACGCTGACTAATTCCTTCAATATCTGATACACAGAACCCACTATTGGGATATTCCATCCAGTGATAAATATTAGCCTCCAGTACATTCAAGGCACGTTCGCGTCCTGGAGAAAGTCTGGATAAAGATGAGCATGAACCTTGAACAATGGTTTCTGCCAGCATTTGCATCATTCCTTCACTGATAAGAGATTCGATTGCCTCAGTATTGGCTGTATTCACACACTGTTTACCAAATTGCAGTAAGCCGCGCAGTTCTTTATGAAGTCGCTCGGAAACTTCAGGGGAAAGATCAATAAAGCGTACCCCCTGACATGGCCAGTCCAGCTCCATACCCAGTTTATCAATGGCCATTTCCTGCAGTCGTTCGAGAGATAAATGCAACATATACCAATTGGAACCTGATAGTGTATGGAAATCCAGCTCGCAGCCTGGAGCATACAGTACGAGTTGCTCCAACTGTACCAGGCTTCGATTAACCCGGACTTCATCGATAATCTTACCAAGAAGGCCAATATATACCTTTCCATCGCATGGAATACTGCCGCGCACCCGTACAGAAAAATCATAATCTCCGACAGTGATATCAATATCTCCAATCGTCAACTGCTCCGAATGAAGAGTCAGATTATCTCTTGCAAGGAGTTGATGTTCCATCTCCGTATTATTAAGAATATGCAATAGTGCATCGGGATCAAAATGTTTTAAATGCAGTGTTTCGAATAAAATTGACAAATAAGCATCCTTTTTTATTAATCTTTTCGATTTTTGGATAGTACCTCATCAGTAAATAATTGACAATAAGCAACAACAAAAATCATTTTGTACCCATCTGTAGCGTATTCCGGGATTGATTGAAAGCTTAGGTCGAGTAAATACCCGTCTGCCTGCTTCATCGGAGAACCTGCGCTTATAATCATCACTTAAGACACATGCTTACTTAACTGGAAACGCTCATTTTAACTAAATTGAGGTTGTTTTTATGAAAAAGCTGACTTTCTTTTGTTTCGCGTTACTCCTTTCTACATCGGTTCAGGCACTGGATACTGTTGATGAGTACATCAAAGAGTACCCTAACCAGGAACAGGTTAGAATGATGAATGCCTGGCTTCAAAAGCACGAAAAAGGCACGTTCCAATTCACCGGTCTGGTCGATCCAAAAGATGATACCGTCGTCACCCCGCAAGCAACTGTTGACTACGGATACAACTGGTTCTCCATTTCAGATGGACCTGCCATTGTCAAATCACCTAAGTATGACAAGTTCATTTCTGTTTCCATCTTTGATATGAAACACAATATCCCGTCAGTTATCGTCAACCCGGACAAACCTATCCTGATCAAACGACCTGGTCAGAAGATTCCTGAAGGTGACTTCTACGTAGTTGAACTGGAAACTGATCAGGGGCTGGTGTTCTCCCGAATGGTTGTTGTGGACAATATGGATGAGGTGCGCAAGCTCAGTAAGGAATTTGTCATGGAAGGTGGCAAAGGAGACATGACGAGAAATGTACAGCGTTTTTCTCCTAAGATCGCCGAAAACGCCCTCAAGGTTATTGACTTCTATTCAAAGCTTATTAATCCGGATGATGTTTTTGGCAAAAAGTCAGGTGATATCGGTGCTCTCAATCTTGCAGCTGGCGTAAAACTGGGACAGCTCGGTACCCCGAAAGAGACGGTCCGATACGGAACGATCATGGCAGATAACAACGGTGAGCCACTCAATGGTAAGGATACCTATGTTGTTACTGTTCCAGCGAATCTTGTTGAAGAAAACGGTTATTTTTCCGTTACCGTCTACGGCATGGACAATCAGCTTTTTATCCCCAATGACAAGAAGGTATATGACAAAACCACCTTTTCCTCAAAGCAGAATGATGACGGGACCTACACTGTCACCCTGAGCCCAACCGGCGAAGGACTCAACGGTCTGATAACCGGCAAACCTTTTTACGGAATCCTGAGAGCCTATGTTCCTGCTCCGGGTGCAAATATGAATGCAAAGGTTGAGAAAAAATAGAGGCAGTTGGGTATTTGAGTTTATTAAGGAGAATGACTATGTGTAGAAGAATAAAACTGTTCACCACAACAGTCCTGCTGGCTGCTGTAGTGTTCCCAGGCATAACGATGTTTGCCGGAACACCAACCCCTGGGTTCAACATCAAAATCCCGGAACAGATCATGACAGCCGACAAGGTACAGACCCGCATCGGGGAACTTGAATTCTTTGACGGGATGCCGACTGCGGAAACGGTGCAGAAAACCTATGACAATCTGGATTTCATGCGGGGGGTAGAGGCCTTCTTAAACGGTATACCCGCAACTTCCGTGGCGGGAATGATAAAGGGCATGCAGGAGGTTGGGGTCACCGAGTACAACCATGTCCTGATCATGGACAAGCTGCTGGATTCCACCCCGCTGTTTCTCACGGGCAATACCGACACAGTCTACACCACTGCCGCTTTTGACCTTGGCAAAGAAGGTCCCATGATCGTGGAGATCCCTCCCAAGTGTGGTCCCGGTACCTTGAACGACGCCTATTTCCGTTTTGTCACTGATATGGGTATCCCTGGTCCCGATAAAGGGGCAGGCGGTAAGTACCTTATCCTGCCCCCGGATTATAAAGGCGACCTGAATCCGCCCGTGGGAGGGATGGAGGCTGAAGTAGAGGTGGCAGGGAAAAAGGAGAAGGTCTTTGTTTCCAAATCCACCAGCAATGTTAACTGGCTGGTCCTGCGCGGCTTCCTGGTGGACGGCAAGCCGGATTATTCCAACAACATGTTCCGCACCGGCCTCAGGATCTATCCTCTGTCCAAAGCTGCAAATCCTCCAGAGATGAAGTTTGTCAGCTCATTCGGTAAAGAATTCAACACCATTCATGCTAATACCTACGCATTTTATGAGGAGCTGAACGAGGTCATCCAGCGAGAACCGGCCTCCATGTGGGAGCCGGAGCTGCTGGGTCTCTTCTCTGCCATCGGCATCCAGAAAGGCAAAGAGTTCAAGCCCGATGAGCGTATGAAGAAGATCCTTAGCGAGGCGGTTGCAGTTGGCAATGCCACGGCCCGATCCATATCGTTCAGACCGCGGCAGGAAGGCTCCTACCTGTATGAAAAAAGTGGTTGGTATGCTCTTTTTCTCGGTGGCGACTATCAGTGGCTGCGGGATAAGGGCGAAGGTGGACGCAACCAGGATGCCCGTACCCTCTATTTCTACTCGGCAACGGTCAACACACCTGCCATGGCAGTGAAGATGGTCGGCAAGGGCTCCCAGTACGCGGTGAACGCTACCGATAAGGACAGTAACTATCTGGATGGCGGTAAAACCTATAAACTGACAATTCCATCCGATGTGCCCGCTAAGGACTTCTGGTCTGTGGTGGTCTACGATCCCCAGACTCGTTCGGAGTTACAAACCAGTCAACCGTACCCAAGCAAGAATAATAAACGGGACAAACTGCAGGTAAACAAAGACGGGTCTGTTGATTTATACTTTGGTCCAAAACCACCAAAAGGCAAAGAAGCTAACTGGACCGAAACGGTTCCCGGCAAGGCCTGGTTTGTACTACTGCGCCTTTATGGGCCACTTGATCCCTGGTTTGATAAGACCTGGAAGCCGGGTGAATTTGAGCTCGTCAAGTAATTAGAACACTGTGCCCAGCTACTGCTCCTTTAAAGAGTAGGCAATCGCGGCTCTTTTCTGTGGAAAAGTAAAGAGTCGCCAAAGAACATTATTAGACTGATTGTGAATAATGAAACATCAACTTTTAATATTCATTTTTAAAAACAGAAAATATCTCTGGTAATGAATAATCTTATTTATATTCAAACTAACTTTGGGATTTTGGGCCTAATAAGGAATCGAAATTACGATGAACAGCTGACATGGGATATACCAGCTATGTCAAAGAACTCAGAGGGCTTTTGCCTATAGTATTTCTCCTCTATCGCTTTAGACTGCTCATTGAATGGATTTGCCATAACTGCCTGTAACTCCCTGATGAGAGAATAGTCTCCGTCAGCGGCTTGTTGATATGAAGGTACAAGGAACCACTCTCGTAGAGTGTATTTTGGGTTAACACTTTTCATTTGTTTAGAGAGCTTTTCACGGGAATCAGACGAAGTAGCATTGATGAGAGATTTCCATTTTTTCAGCCACCGCGACCAGCTTTCCAGGATCATTTCATTAGAAATGGAGTTCTTGTAAAAGCTTTTTTTGAGCGGAGTAATGTCCTCCGGTATTTGTGAGAGTTCTCGAAAGAAGATAGTATAATCGACTGAAGTTTCCAGCATAAGCATTACGAGTTCTTTAAAAAGTGTTTCATCAAAAGTAGTAAGTCCAAGCTTTACTACCCACATTTTTTCCATTTCTTCTTTCATCACTTTAGAAAAGTCATTTCTAATCTTATCCAGTTTAGCTAGAGCATTCTTATCCAACTTAAGTAACGGCTGCAACGCCGTACAAAACATGTCGAAGTTGCGTTCCGCTGCCACGGGTTGGTTCAAAAACGAGAAGTGATGTCCTCCCCCCGTCCATGGCTGGTAGTGTGGGTTAAATACATCACAGAATCCGAATGGACCGTAGTCGAGTGTGAAACCACCTGCCGCACAGTTGTCACTGTTGAAGTTTCCCTGGCAATAGCCTACACGGATCCAGTTCGCCACAAGCGAGGTAAGGCGGCTACGGAATTCCCGAGCGAGCAACACTACTTTCTCGGAGGTGCTTAGTTTCTTGTCAATAACATCAGCGTACTCACGATCTATCAAGTGCAACACAATTTTCTCGAGTTCATACAGCGCATTTGGGTGTTCCTTCTTTCGGGCACGGCGACCAAAGAGCTCGATTTGGCCGACCCGAATGAACGACGGTGCAACGCGTGTAGAGATCGCGACATCCTCCAATATAAGTATGTCGGGATCCTTCGATCGCGAGCCCTCCGAGTACCATGGTCGCTGGACCTTATCCGTTTTTGAAACGTATAAACTTAGAGACCGTGATGTTGGGATGCCGAGCGCGTGCATGTGCTCCTGTGCCAGAAATTCCCGGACACTAGAACGCAGGACGGCGCGACCGTCTGCACCACGGCAGTATGGCGTCCGACCGCCACCTTTCAGCTGCATTTCCCAGCGTCGACCATTGATAACGGCCTCAAGCACGGAAACTGCACGACCGTCACCATATCCATTGCCGGTTTGGAACGGGCACTGTTGGTAGTATTCTGTACCGAAAATGGAAAGTGCGTAGCCACTGGCCCAACCAACCTTGCGCATCGGCTCTGGAACGTGAGAGATGTCGCCGGTGAACATACGGACGAAATCGGCTGACTCTGCCATACTGTCGGCAAAGCCAAGTTCGTGGAAAAAGTTTTTGCTATGTGCGACGTACTTGGGTTCGTTGATTGGCGTGGGGTTGACGGGGACATAGTGTCCTGTGAAGACTTGTCGTGGTATGTGGTCAGCCCCGTTTTCTTTTGCGTCAGGATCACATTTGAGTGTATCCATAAGTGAGTAGTTTGCTAATTTGGCGAGATCGTCTAACGTCAAGACCATTGGGACATTTTTCTGGAACAGTCTATTTTTCATAGGTCGACCCTGGGTTCATGGCGTGGGTAGAAAAGCTGTTTTTTTGATCTTCAGTTATCATTCTGTTGAGTTCGACAGTACAAGCTCTTAGCTGTAATAAACTAATGACTGCTCTCCCTATATGTTAGAAAAGTTACTTCGCTGCAAATGAGCATAAGCTGGAAGTGTTTGTAATCTATCATCGGTTAATGCCTTTCCTATAGTAAAATGATACAGGCTTTGAAACGTTTGGTCATCGTCTGATAACCCAATCAACTCATGTACACCATCATCAAAGTAGCAGCCAATCCCAGTGCCACGAAGGTGAATTGATTCAGCTTCTAGATACAAGATTTGTCCCAGCATACCAGCTTCCCAAAATAGTTGGCGGTACACCCAAGGTTTATCAGTCAAATTTGATACAAATTCTGCTATTAAGCCAAAACTAAGCACTCCATCTCTAGCAATTTCTTGATGGCAAGAAAGTGTTTTTGCGGCTTCTCTTGCATCGCCTGAAACTAAACGAAATAATGACAAATGTTCTGGACAGCTTTTAGGTTTAAGCCATTCAAAATCTTGTTTTAAATGAGTTTGAAATGTATTTTTTACTTCATCGTTACGTAAAAATAAGTACAAGCCAGATTCAAGACCTTCGACATGGTGAACAAAAAGAAGAAGATGGATGGCTGGTTTCCATGAAATACTGTCCATAGGCGGTATGTTCTGTCGGGACAAAGTGAGATCGAGCATTCGGTATAACAATTGATCAGTAAATGGTAACCTATTTACTGCTTTTTCATTATCTACATTTTTAGTCGTATAATGACGGATATCAAATTCTTGTGCACTGCGTCTTTGTTTAATCAACGTACTGGCTGCTTGGGCTGTATTTTTATCCGAAGTGATATTGAGGTTGGGAAAAATAGGTGCTTGCCATAAGTTTTCATTTGTTTCAGGCTTAGCACTGGCCGTGGTGACATCTGCAATGATTGGCCAGTCATCTATATGCTGTGATGAAAGAATGTTAGCCTGTCCAAACCATTGTCCATTCTTCGCCGATTCAACGATATTTTTCAATGAAAAATAATCAGTCACTTTTTCTTTTGGATGTGTCGTTATCAATAACATCACATCTGAATGCTCGCGTTCTGCCAAGTTAAAGTCAGCGTCACGATTGATGCCTAAAAGGGTTTCAATCTGTGCATCACTTACTGATGTTAAAACTTGTGCTTGCCAGCCTAATGTTGCAGCGGCATATCGAATTGATGCGATAGCATGCCCTGCATCAAGCTGGCAATAGCGAAAAGCACGTTCTCCATATTTCCATGCTTCTCGCCAATGTATTGAGGATAGGCCAAGGAGAAAACAATTTTCTGGTAATAATGCTTCTTTATGGTTAAATTGACAACGTTGTTCAAGGCTGTGATCACGACTCACATAGTGATGTACACCCTGTGAAATTGCCTCGCAATTGTCAGCAATAATATAAGATTCTGTCGGGTGTAAATTGCCACTTGAGGGATTACAACGAAGCGCCCATTTATTTTCCCCGAATTGCTTCCATGCCGAGAGTCCTAGCGATAGTTCCAATAGCTGTGCGATATTTTTTATTGATAGCGGTTGATATGATATTTTATTGGTTTGATATAAATCGTTATAGGCCGCATCAGTTGCTTGTTTCAGTAATTGTAATTCGAGCTTCGTGCAGCCCTTGAATGTGCGAAAGGCTTCAGGTTGATGTTTCCAGTCCAACCCATCAGGGCCAAATGCATAACGTTGAAAGTGATGTTTTGTTCTTTGATGATAAGCCAGGATCTTTTTAACTGATTGCTTTTGAGAGAATGTTTCCATTGGTGTTGTATTATTTCAACAGGCGCTTTAAAAAAACATTAATTTCTTTAACTGCTTGTCGATCTCCTTTTTTTTCGGCCACTATTAAGCCTTTTTTATAGACTTTAATCGCCTCTTCTTTATCACCAGTTTCAACCAATGCCTTACCTAAAATTTTCCAGGCAGCTGAATACTCAGAATCAAATTCAATAGCGGCTCTTAAATGAGGAATTGCTTCAGCCGCATGCCCTGATTTAAACAAAGCATGGCCTAAGCCAAAACGTAAGATAACGTTGTCCTGACCTTGGTCGAGTAATTTTTTAAGAGCTGATATGTCCATATATTAGAAATGGGGCTCAATAAAGAATAAACAATGTGATAAAATGTAGGGTTAATTTGGAATGAGAGTATTTTAGAATCGGCTTTTCCACCCTAACTCAGATAATCACTTATTGGTATCTCAATGAGTCCTTTGTCCAATTTTTCCATTTCAGGAGTACTGAGTGGAATACAATTTAGACATATCTAAGTTAAAAAATATTGCCGTTGAGATTGGGTTATCTGAAGTCATTGAT
>JBDLIU010000087.1:0-15741 GCA_039714715.1 Bacteroidota bacterium | reverse complement strand
TTAAAACTAAAACGATCTTTCATTTTGCCACTGGGGTCTATCTGCCACATGGTATATTTTGAATTGAAGTAGGTCGTTGCACCATCGTAATATCCTGCCTGAAACATAACATTTAGATATGGGTTTTCAGCCATTGCTTTTCGCAGGTTGTCTCTGGTATTGTTGTTGTCATCATCCCATGGATGAACCGGCCCAAACATATTGTACTTAATATCAGTATTAAATTTCAGATGTTCACGAATATAAAAATTAATAGCCGGTGTAAAAGAATGAAGCCAGGAGGTTAATTCTGCCGAATAATCAGGGCTTGAACCTGCTTCGGTTTTATCCAATCCTAAATATCGGGAGTCCAGCCTTCCAATAGTATGTCCTGTTTCATCACGTAAAAGCTCTTTCCAGAAAAAACGGGTTGGTACATCCAGGTTATGTTGTAAAATTGATTCTTCAGATAAACTGGAATAATAAGACATTTTGGATGCTACCTTATTCCTCTCTTCTGATGTAATGAACCCTCCTCTTGCTATGGCAGGCATTAAAGTATTCAACGCGAATTCCTCAGACTCTGGCAATATTTCCAGCAAGTCCTTATTTTGAAGTGTGGGAGATAAAGCTTTATGATACCAGGCGGCCGCTGTAAAGTATGGCAGGTTAAGCGAAGACGAAATAGGGCTATCAGACTGAAACACCTTATAGTCAGCGGGAGAAACCAGTATCACACCATTAAGATACATCCATTGTCTCTCTTGCAATTCCAGGGCAAGACCGGATACCCGGGTGCCACCATAGCTTTCTCCAATTAAATATTTAGGCGAACTCCATCGGTTGTTTCTTGCAACAAAGGTATTAAGCCACTCTGCCAGGTATTTTATATCGGCATTTATCCCAAAAAATGTTTCTCTTTTAACTTCTTCATCCAAAATTCTTGAATATCCGGTATTAACAGGGTTTACATAAACAATGTCTGCTATATCCAGAATTGAATTAGGGTTGCTTCGTATACCATAGGGTTGTACTGGATATCCCTCCTCATCGATTTTTAAAACTTTTGGACCAGTATAAGCAATATGCATCCATACTGATGCAGAACCAGGCCCCCCATTAAAAGAAATGACTAGCGGACGGCTTGTATTATCCCTGATATCAGTGCGTTGATAATAGGTGTAATATAATGAAGCGATTACCTTTCCGTTTTCATCCCACACAGGTTGCGTACCGGTTGTGGCTTTGTATGGTATTTTATGGCCTCCGATGGTAGTCTCATGAGTAGTTACTACCGTGGTGTCTGCAGGTAATTTTCTATCTTGTGCTTTTACAACAAATGTAAACAACAAGAGAATCAGGAGTAAAGAGTAAGTACGCATATTCTTGAATGTTTAATTATACTTCGATATTAGAAAATCTAATTTGTAATTGCCATACCTTTTATATAAGTTCTGCTAATTCGAGGATAAAGCAAGAAAATAGTCTGGGGTGAATTGTTTATTAAAAATCAATGTATTTCTCAGTAAAACCTTCATAGATTTCGGTTTTCGAAGAAAATGGAATAAATTACCAATCTAAAGCTGAGTACTAATGGCCAGGGCTGATGTCTTTAATATCTACCAGAATAAATCTAACCCGAAATGGATAGTATTATCGGCAGCGTTGGTAATAAGTATTGGCTCTATTCTTTATACTAATCTTTTGGTTGGACAGTTGAAAGAACGTGAAAGAAGTGTAATTCGTTTGTATGCAAAAGCATTAGAGTTTGCTTTGGATGAAAGCGTTACCATAAATCAGGACATTAATTTTATCAGCGAAGAAATAATTCTTCGGAACAATTCCATGCCCATGATAATAATGGATTCCCAGGGATATATATATGATTATAAAAACATCAATATTGATTCATCACGATCGGAAGAGTCAATTAACGGAAAACTTCGAAAGATGGCCAACAATATGGCTGAGGATTATAATCCAATAAGGGTAGCCCCGATAAATCCGGCTACGGGTGAGCCGTATCTGGTTCAGTTTTTATATTATAAGCACTCGAATATCCTCACCCAATTGATATATTACCCTTATGTTCAATTATCTGTTATCGCCATATTTGGAATTATAGCGTATATGGGATTTTCTTATTCAAGAACTGCCGAGCAGAATCGTGTCTGGGTTGGGATGGCAAAAGAAACAGCTCATCAGTTAGGAACACCAATATCATCTTTGATGGCCTGGATTGAGTATCTAAAGGCGGATGAGCAGTTTGAGGGCAATGAATATCTCGATGAGCTGGATAAGGATGTGGCAAAACTTGAATTGATCACTGAAAGATTCTCAAGCATAGGTTCGGTGCCAGTGCTCAAAGAAGAAGATATGCTGATTGTTGTACAGCGGGTGGCAGATTACTTGAGGGCAAGAATTTCTTCAAAGGTTTCGATAGCGGTTGATTCAATGCACAGTGAAGTGATAGGCAATGTTAATGCACCTCTGTTTGAATGGGTGATTGAAAATATTTGTAAAAATGCTGTGGATGCCATGTCGGGGATTGGTCAAATTACCATCAGAGTGCAGGAGGCTAGTGATTGGCGAGTGTTTATTGATATATCCGATACAGGTAAAGGCATTCAGCCAACCAGAATGAAACAGGTCTTTAATCCAGGTTTTACAACTAAAAAGCGAGGATGGGGATTGGGATTAGCATTGGCTAAAAGAATTATTGAAAATTACCATAGCGGCAGAGTGTTTGTATTGTCTTCAGAATTAAACAAAGGCACTACATTTAGAATTGTACTGCACAGGAATAAGAAGTAGAGAGATTATGTAGAACACTTTTTGGTGAAATGTCCATTAAAAAGTAGCTTTGCAGTTCTACAAAAATTAATTTTTTAGAATATAACTTCAATATGGCAACTACTAACGGAAAAGTAGCCCAGGTAATCGGACCTGTGGTAGATGTAAGTTTCGAAGATAATGATAAATTACCTGATATTCTTGACTCTTTAGAGGTCACTAAAGGTGATGGGACAAGGATTGTACTTGAGTGTCAGCAACATCTAGGTGAAGATACTGTAAGAACAATTGCAATGGATGGTACCGAAGGCCTTGTACGTGGTATGGAGGTGACCAATACAGGCACTCCCATTGAAATGCCAACAGGTGAGGGTATCAAAGGAAGACTACTAAATGTGATCGGTGAATCCATTGATGGTATGGACAAACCGGAAACTACCGGATCACTTCCAATTCATAGGGAAGCACCTTCTTTCGAATCACTTTCAACTTCATCTGAGGTACTATTTACAGGTATTAAGGTAATCGACTTGCTGGAACCTTATGTTAAAGGTGGTAAGATTGGATTGTTTGGTGGTGCCGGTGTTGGTAAGACTGTATTAATTATGGAGCTTATCAATAATATTGCAAAAGCATATTCCGGATTATCAGTATTTGCAGGTGTTGGAGAAAGAACACGTGAAGGAAATGACCTTCTTCGTGAGATGATAGAATCCGGCGTTATCAAATATGGCGATGACTTCATTAAGTCAATGGAAGATGGAGATTGGGATCTCACCAAAGTTGATAAGGAAGAATTAGCAAAATCACAGGCAACCCTGGTATTTGGTCAGATGAACGAACCTCCCGGAGCACGGGCAAGAGTGGCGCTATCGGGACTTACCGTAGCAGAATATTTCCGTGATGGAGATGGAGAAGGCGAAGGTCGTGATATTCTATTCTTTATTGACAATATTTTCCGTTTCACCCAGGCAGGTTCTGAGGTGTCGGCACTTTTAGGAAGGATGCCATCAGCAGTAGGTTACCAGCCTACACTGGCAACAGAGATGGGTGCCATGCAGGAAAGAATTACTTCAACGCGTAAAGGATCTATTACATCTGTACAGGCTGTTTATGTGCCTGCGGATGATTTAACTGACCCTGCTCCAGCAACAACTTTTGCTCACCTTGATGCAACAACTGTGCTTTCCAGAAAGATTGCCGAGTTGGGTATTTACCCGGCTGTGGATCCACTTGACTCTACATCAAGAATATTAAATGCTGAGACACTTGGGGATGAACATTATAATACTGCACAGGAAGTAAAAGAAATTATCCAGCGATACAACGAACTTCAGGACATTATTGCCATTCTTGGTATGGATGAACTTTCTGATGAGGACAAGCAAGTAGTACACCGAGCAAGAAGGGTGCAGCGATTCTTATCGCAACCGTTTCATGTGGCCACCCAGTTTACAGGTTTGGATGGTGCACTGGTTGATATAAAAGACACAATTAAAGGATTTAATCAGATTCTTGCCGGAGATTATGATCATCTTCCCGAAGCAGCCTTCAACCTTGTTGGAACGATAGAAGAGGCCGTTGAGAAAGGTGAGAAGATGATGGCTGAAGCTAAAGCTGAATAAGAATGCATCTAGAAATAGTTACACCAGACCAAAAATTCTTTGATGGAGAAGTGCTCTCTGTCACTTTCCCCGGATCGGATGGTTCATTCCAGGTGTTAAACAACCACGCACCATTATTGAGTACACTCAAGAAAGGTACAATTGTCTTTCGCGATAAGAAAGAGGAGTATGATGTTACGATAGATGGTGGAGTTGTAGAAGTACTTAATAACAGGGTAATTGTGCTGGCAGAAGCTATTGTAGAGGACGAAGATTAAAACCCAATGACTTTATTAAATAAAAAACCCTGACTTTTTAAGTCAGGGTTTCTCTTTTAAGCAATCTGCTCCACTAGTCTAACCTCACTGCTTATGTTACTTTTTGCCTTTAGTGTTTAGTTTAAATATTGGATACAGCGGACAAAAACTTACCAGGCTGGTAAGCAGGAAAATTGCGGCAACCACTAATAGTACTATTCCTAAAGTGCCCTCAATTACACGCATGTAATATAAAACACCCACAGCAACAGCAATAATTAATCTAACTAATCGGTCTAATGACCCCATATTTGCTTTCATGATCTTTAGTTTAAGTTAACACCAAACATTTCTAATAGTAAAACAATTCCTGTAATAATAGCTATACAGGTGATACATACTAAGATGATTTTTTTCAAATTAGAATTCATACCAAATACAAGTGTACAAATATTTATTATATCAATGAAGTGACTTAAGTCACCACATGAACGAGCTGGTTGTAATTTTGAAATTCGATCAGGGTAGGTTATAGAAGTTTAATCCCTCCCGCCAGTTGTTCCAATTTCTCTTCTTTTTCCAGTTTTTTGATAATCCTGCTTATTACTTCCCTGGCAGTACCAAGTTCATTGGCTATCTGTTTGTGCGTGATTTTAATCAACTCTTTTCCGGAAATGTCACGCTTTTCTTCCAGGTGAGTCAATACTCTGTGGTCGAGCTTATTAAATAATAAATGATTGATAGTATCCAGAAGATCGGTGTATCGCTCGTTGTAAAGGTTAAAGAAAAGCAAATTGAATTTAGGGAAATCATTAAACCACCTTTCGATTTTGGTAATGGGTAGTAGAAGCGCCTTTGTGTCGGTTTCGGTTATTGCAAAAACCTTACTTGGTTTGTTTTTAATACTTGCAGTAAATGACATAATGCAACTTTCATCCGGACGAATGTAATAGAGTAGTAGCTCTTTTTCTTTGAAACGTGTAAAAACCTTAATAGCTCCCTCAACTACAAGAGGTATTACCTTAATATATTGGCCTTCTCTTAATATCTCTGTGTTTTTTGGAATTTCCTGATATTGGGAATTGTCCAGGATGTCGTTCAATAGATCCGGCCCAAGGAATCCGAATTTTTGTTTTATATATTCATGGTCTGACATATCAAACGGTTTATTACAATGCTCAACTAAAAAGTATAACCAACTGATGTGGTGGTACCCCAGTCGAAGTTGTGGGCAGTGTTATCAGTAGGCTGACTATCGTATGCACCCCAGTAAGAAATTCCAAAAGTAAAATCTTCAAAGATCTCCCAGGTAATCTTGGTATCGATGTTAGATCTAATTCGCTTAACTATATTGAAACTTGGGAATGTATTTGATTCTATGGTTATAAAGAGCTTAGGGTTTGCAAACAAGAATAAGTCATATTTAACCCTTACCATTCCTTCAATATTGTACTGAATACTATCTTCAGTTGTTGCTTCACGGTTACCGGAGCCACCAATTTCCAGAGATAGCACATTGAAATAATTTTCAATTGGATTATACCCTATGGTCAATCCACTAATCACCCTATCCTGGATACCAAGTTCAGTGTTCCTTTCCCAATTAATGTTTACGGCATTATAAATTCTTTTCTTGTGAAACAACTGGTATCGATAGCCAGCATCCTGTTTTTCACTGGATGCAACTGGTGTCCTACTAAAATTACTGTTAAAGGATAAGGTGTGAGTAGCCCTGTTGTTTCTTAAATTAATATCACCATTTGAATTAAGCTGTAAGTTCTCGGTGGCATTCATATAGGAAGCGCCAATTGAAAGTGAGCCATCAAGCCTGGTCCAGAATGTAGACCTGATTGGATTGAGCATTACGATATCTTGCAAAGGAATAACCTGTTCGAATATTCCAAATTTAATTTTGGCATTGCTAAGGGAGTCCACATCCTTGATTTGCCCATAAAAAGTAGTGTGGTCGCTTATTACTATCTCAAAAGTTTGCGGAGATAATATTCTTTTAACTTTTCGCCATTCAACAGAGATTGTGCCCATGGCAACTGTATTGATAAGCAACTTACCCCGGGTGAGATTTTTAATCTCACAAATGGTGCGATCGCCATTATAAAAGTAAACGGTGTCAGTCTTCTGACTCATTGCCAGTACCGGGGCCATTATGAGCACCCAATAAATAATAACTTTTCCCCACTTACTCATTAATAATTTGTTACTACAGCCAAAAATAAATAGAAATCAAGATATAAACGTTTACTTTTTCCCGGGGTTGTCCAGTTTTAGGAATTGTTCCCAGAATTCATTTTCAGGTACGCCTGCTATTAGTTCAATCGGTTCTTTTTTAACAGGGTGATTGAAATACAGTTTTCGCGCATGTAGATGGATTGATCCATCAAGGTTAGGTTGGTTGAAACCATATTTAATATCACCTCTGATAGGACAACCAAAATGAGACAGCTGAACTCTTATCTGGTGAGGCCGCCCTGTTTTTGGACTTACCTCAATCAAATGGTGCCTGTTGAGTGTTCCCATGTACCTGTAAGAGAGCTCTGCTTGTTTAGCCCCTTCTTGTGGAGCATCATAAGCTTTTGTAATGTTCTTTGAAGGATCCTTTATTAACCAGTTTACCAGTTTCCCTTTTTCAGGACGAGTCTTTTGCTTTGTAATAGCCCAGTAGGTTTTTTGTATTTTTTTATCATGAAAGAGCTTATTCATTCTCTCAAGAGCCTTGGATGTTCTGGCAAACACTACCAGTCCGCTAACAGGCCTGTCTAACCGATGAACAACACCGAGAAAAACCTGGCCAGGTTTATTATACTTTTCTTTGATGTAATCCTTACCATATTCAACTAGCGGTTTATCACGGGTTGAATCTCCCTGTACAAGAATTCCGGCAGGCTTATTAATAACCAACAGGTGGTTATCTTCATAAACAACATCTAAATAAGTTGGTTTAGACCTTTTCACATCCTAAAATTCGGAAATAAAATGGAAATTAATATCAGGAAAGTTCTCTTCTACCATCTGCAACCAGGATTTGGATTCGGCCATAAACACCAGTTTACCATCTTTGTCTTTTGCAATGTGCCGATATTTGGATTCAACGAAATCTTTCAGGGCCTTCTTATTATCACTGTCTATCCAACAGGCTTTGTAAATTTTCTGAGAAGCAAACTCGCATTTTGCACCATATTCATGTTCCAGACGGTATTGAATAACTTCAAATTGGAGGGCACCCACTGTTCCAACTACTCTTTTTGAGCCTAGTTCATAGGTGAATAGCTGGGCAACCCCTTCATCCATAAGCTGTTTTAATCCCTTATCAAGCTGTTTGCTTTTCATGGCATCCAGGTTAACCACAGCTTTGAAAATTTCAGGTGAAAAACTTGGGATTCCTTTGTATGTACCAATACCATATTCGGAAAGTGTATCTCCGATTTTAAGATTACCGGTATCGTATAAGCCAACTATGTCGCCCGGGAATGCCTCATTTATTACCTCTTTGTCCTGTGCCATAAATGCTGTGGCATTGGAGAACCTGAATTCTTTTTCTAATCGGGCGTGTTTATAAGTTTTTTTCCTTTCGAATTTTCCGGAACATACTCTTACAAAAGCAATCCGGTTACGATGTTTCGGATCCATATTAGCATGAATCTTAAAAATGAAACCGGAAAAGTCATTGTCGTGGGGTTGTATTTCCTTGATTTCGGTTTCTCTTGGTTGTGGCACAGGGGCTATATCAAGGAAGCAGTCAAGTAGCTCCCGTACCCCAAAGTTATTCACAGCACTACCAAAAAACACGGGGGCAACATTACCATTTAAGTACCCTTCTACATCAAGTTCACCATAAATACCATCCAAAAATTCAATGTCTTCCTGAAGTTGCAGTGCATCATTCTCGCCAATATGATTTGCAAGGATATCATTATTAATATCATCAATTTTTACAGCTTCTGATAAGGTTTGTTTGCTGGCTTCAAAGAGATGAAGGCCTCTTTCATACAAGCTATAAACACCTTTGAATCTCTTGCCCATACCTATTGGCCAGCTGAGCGGGTGTACATTGATTCTAAGTTTTTCTTCTATTTCATCAAGCAAATCGTAAGGATCTCGGCCTTCGCGATCAAGTTTATTGATAAAAACCATAACAGGTGTGCTTCTGCGCCTGCAGACATCCATCAATTTTTCGGTTTGTTTTTCAACACCTTTAACACAATCGATAACCATAATTACACTGTCAACAGCAGTTAAAGTACGGTAGGTGTCTTCAGCAAAATCCTGGTGCCCGGGGGTGTCAAGGATATTAATCTTTTTATCACGATAATTAAAACCCATTACTGAGGTAGCAACTGAAATTCCCCTCTGCTTTTCAATCTCCATAAAGTCGGACTTGGCATGATCAGTTATCTTATTAGATTTTACAGCCCCGGCTTTCTGAATAGCTCCGCCAAATAACAGCAGTTTTTCAGTCAGGGTTGTTTTACCTGCATCAGGGTGTGAGATTATGCCAAAAGTTCTACGCTTTGCTATTTCGTCAGTTAACGCCACAATTATTAATCACTGGTTTTATTAGCGCGCAAAAATAGTGGTTATTATAGAATTATTGGGATTGTAAGGATCAAATAGATTTAAAAATAAGTGTATAGCTGTCATATTTATTAAAAATGTTGGCAGCAATCTGTCAAAGTGTCATTGAAACTGGCAGTTTATGGTATTGGCATAACCATTGATAATAGAGAATCAAAAGAGAAAAAGATATTAATTAGTATACAATGGGAAAAATTATAGGAATTGACTTAGGTACTACAAACTCTTGCGTTTCAGTAATGGAGGGTAATGAGCCTGTAGTAATACCTAATAGTGAAGGACGCAGAACTACACCTTCTATTGTTGCTTTTCTTGATGAAGGGAAAGGTGAAAGGAAGGTAGGTGACCCCGCCAAGCGTCAGGCAATTACAAACCCACAAAACACAATTAGCTCGGTAAAACGTTTCATGGGTAAAAAATATACAGAAGTAGGGGAGGAATTAAAGACTGTTGCCTATTCACTTGAAAAAGGTAATAATGATACAGTGAGGGTTAAAGTAGGTGATCGTCAGTATACGCCACAGGAAATTTCAGCGATGATTCTTCAGAAAATGAAGTCTACTGCTGAAGATTATCTTGGCACCGAGGTTACGGATGCAGTTGTAACTGTACCGGCCTATTTTAATGATGCTGAACGTCAGGCAACCAAAGAAGCAGGTCAGATTGCAGGATTTGATGTAAAAAGGATCATCAACGAGCCTACAGCAGCAGCATTGGCATATGGTCTTGACAAGAAGAGTCAGGATATGAAAATTGCTGTATTCGACCTTGGCGGAGGTACTTTCGATATTTCTATTCTTGAATTAGGCGAAGGTGTTTTCGAAGTGAAGTCAACAAATGGGGATGTTCATTTAGGTGGTGATGATTTCGACCAGGTTATTATTAACTGGTTGGCTGAAGAATTTATTAAAGATGAAAACATTGACCTTAGGAAGGACCCAATGGCATTACAGCGATTGAAAGAAGCTGCTGAAAAAGCGAAGATTGAACTTTCAAGCTCTACCAATGCAGAAATCAACCTGCCTTATATTATGCCGGTTGATGGTGTTCCCAAGCACCTTGTAAGATCATTATCAAGATCTAAGTTTGAGCAGTTGGCTGATAGACTTGTACAACGATCAATGGAGCCTGTTAGAATTGCTTTGAAAGATGCAGGCATGAGTACTTCCGAAATTGATGAAGTTATTCTTGTTGGAGGATCTACAAGGATACCTAAGATTCAGGAAGAGGTAGAGAAGTTCTTTGGCAAGAAGCCTTCAAAAGGAGTTAACCCGGATGAGGTGGTAGCTGTTGGTGCTGCTATCCAGGGAGGTGTGTTAACAGGTGAAGTAAAAGATGTTCTTCTGCTTGATGTAACGCCATTATCATTAGGTATTGAGACAATGGGAGGTGTTATGACAAAGCTTATCGAAGCTAACACAACGATCCCAACAAAGAAATCCGAAGTATTTTCTACTGCAGCTGACAGCCAGCCTTCAGTAGAAATTCATGTATTACAAGGTGAACGACCCATGGCCAGGGATAACCGAAGCCTTGGTAGATTCCATCTGGATGGAATTCCACCAGCTCCAAGAGGAATGCCGCAGATTGAAGTAACTTTTGATATAGATGCCAACGGTATCATGCATGTAAATGCCAAGGATAAAGGCACAAACAAAGAGCAGAATATTCGAATTGAGGCTTCTTCGGGTCTTACAGATGATGAAATCGAAAAGATGAAGAAGGAAGCAGAAGCGAATGCTGATACTGATAAGCAGGAAAAGGAAAAAGTAGATAAGCTTAATCAGGCAGACTCTATGATATTCCAGACAGAGAAACAGTTGAAAGAATTTGGCGATAAGATCTCCGATGCGAATAAGAAGCCTATTGAAGAAGCGCTTGAAAATCTGAAGAAGGTTCACCAAGCACAAGATTTAGCTGGTATTGATGCTGCATTAGAAACTATTAACAAGGCCTGGGAAGGCGCTTCACAGGAAATGTATGCTGCCAGCCAGGAAGCACAGGGAGGTGCGCAACCAGGTCCTGATGCAGGTGCTGCCGGAGGAGGTGCATCTGCCGATGGCGGTGATGATGTTTCAGATGTTGAGTTTGAGGAAGTAGAGGATGATAAGAAATAGTTGTTGAGAAACAACGATCCGCTTGCTGGCGGACTTTATTATAAATTGGAAGGGTTGTTATTGTAACAGCCCTTTTCTTTTGAGCAATAATTGGTAAGCAGGAACCGTTTTTATTCATAAGTAATTGGTAATTTAGTGTACACAAACAATAATCTATAGTGCTCTATGAAACATAAAATGTCATATCTGAAAGGATCTATCATAGTTCTTCTATTAGCAACTATGGGGATCATGGCCTTTCAGTATAATCCATCTAACTATGAGCCGGTCTTTATGGCTCGTGATCAAATGGAGCAGGCTGTAAAACTGCAAGGGCCGGAAGCAATCGAAAAACCAGGAAAACTCTGGTTGTATAACAACAAGATATTCCTGATTGAACAATACCGTGGTATTCATGTAATTGATAATACGAATCCCGAGAATTCGGTCAATGAAGCATTTATTAAAATTGATGGATGTACTGAGGTGGCTGTAAAAGGCGGTGTTATTTATACAAATAATGCAGTGGATCTAATTGCTATTAAAGGCGAAATGGATTTTAGCAGCATTGAAGTGGTTAGTAGAAACAGGGATACTTTACCCATTGTTTCTTCTCCGGAACCGTGGAACGACTGGTACTTTATAGACCAGGTTCCTGAAGGGATGATAATTGTACGATGGGAACCTTATAATGCCGACTAAGATGAAATTTAGATATTTAACATTTATATTAATTTTCCTGGCGGGCTGCTACTCTGAAAATGCATCAGTTGCTCCAGATGGAGGTGGCGGAGTCTCACAGGGAGGTTCAACAGCCAGGTTTACCGTAGTTGGCAACTATCTGTATGTTGTAGACGAATCTAACCTGTATACCTACGACATAAGTGAAGAAACAGAGATCACCAGAGTAAATACGATGAATATTGACCGGTTTGTTGTTGAAACTATATTCCCTTTTAATGACATGCTATTTTTAGGTACCAGAACTGGTGTAGTCATTGTAGATATTAGTTTACCATCTTCACCTACCTATATTTCGGATTATCAACATTTCGTTGCGTGTGATCCAGTTGTCACTGATGGAGAATATGCCTATGTTACCTTAAGAGAGGGCACTTCGTGTGATGGAGATATTAATGAGCTTCAGATTCTCGATGTAACAGATATTTTAAATCCGCAATTAATTTCAACTTATCCAATGAACGGCCCAAGGGGATTAGCGCTCAACGGAGATGTCCTATTTGTATGTGATAATGGGATAAAAGTATTGGACGTAACAGATCCTTTAAATATCACCGAATTAAATCATATAGAAAACATTCCTGCCAATGACATTATCTATTATAATAATCGCATATTAGTTACTGCAGATAATGGTTTTTATCAGTTTAATGTGTTCAATCCGCTGGATATTACACAAATAGGTCAGTTCGCTTTCTAGTCTAACAAGGGTTATATGAGAATATTTTTATTAGTAGTTAGTGCTGTAATTTTTATGGGAGGACAGGTTACTTATGCACAGCAATCAGGGAATAATGAGGAAGAGATTATAGATATAAACAATGCTATCTCATTTGTACCTCAGTATATTTATAGGGGAGGGATAAGGTTAGATTATGAAAGAAGACTTAAAAATGATAATAACTGGATAGTCTTTGCCACGCAGTTCTTCTCTGATTTTGAGGGTGAAAATAGATGGTCTTATTATAATTCAGGTAATTATGCTGATTACAATACAATGATTGGATTTGGCTTAAACATCTATTTTAAGAAAATGGTTTATGTGATGGATGAGGATAATAGCACCAACGTTCCCAAAAAGTCAATCTATCTTGCAGCTGGACCAGGTTACCAGTACTACTTTCTGAAGAACACCGAAGAGGTTGCGGTCCCATATATTGAAGACGGTATTACTTATTATGAATTCACACAACAGGATATAGAAAAACCAATT
Source organism: Bacteroidota bacterium (assembly GCA_039714715.1). Classification (GTDB taxonomy): domain Bacteria; phylum Bacteroidota; class Bacteroidia; order Cytophagales; family Cyclobacteriaceae; genus S012-113. Next base: position 2,468 of record JBDLIU010000087.1, on the reverse strand, counting down.
CACAGAGTAGGTGTTCATATTAATGGAGGCGTACAATTTGCACTTGATAAGCTACTGGTAGATATTTTTTTCGGGGTTATTTCCAGATATTCACTGGATGGAAATGGTGAAATAATTAGAGATGGCTATCAGGAATGGACCGATATTGATTTTTCGGGTACCTCATTGGATGGAGGAGTTAGAATCGGATTCTTTTTTTAGCCTACCTGGTTATTTGCAAAACGCATAGATAAAACCTATATCGTATTAAATAATATCAATTTGATTGATATTAATGCATATCTTAATTTTGAAATAAAAAAATAAGATATGGAAAACAAGATAGCAAATGACTTAAATAATCTATTAGCAAATTATCAGATATACTACCAGAACTTACGCGGATTTCATTGGAACATTAAGGGTAAGCATTTTTTTGAGCTACACGTGAAGTTTGAAGAACTATATAATGATGCAGCGATTAAGATAGATGAAATTGCTGAAAGGATTTTAACAATTGAAGGAACACCTCTGCACAGCTTTGCAGATTATATAGAGAAGGCAAAATTAGAAGTTGCCACGGATGTTTCTGATGGAGAATCGTGTGTAACAATAATTGTTGATAATCTTTCCGCTATTGTTGAGGAACAAAAGAACCTGCGTGCAATGGCAGAGGATAATGGAGATGGTGCCACTGCAGATATGATGGCTACTTTTATTGAAGAACAGGAAAAGACATTATGGATGTATAAATCCTGGTTAAAATAATCCCAGGAATACCTGATAATACTGGCCATAGATTATAACTATGGCCTTTTTTATGCCTTATAATTAATTAATGCATCCCTTACGGAGCCATATTTTAAAAGAATTTCTTTTGCTTCCTCTACTTCGAGGTTAAGCTCTTCACATAAAAATCTTACACCCCGGTTAACCAGCTTAATATTATTTAGCTGCATATCAACCATCTTATTTCCTTTAACACGGCCAAGCTTAATCATCAAGCTTGTGGTAATCATATTTAAAGCCAGTTTCTGACTGGTTCCACTTTTCATTCTGGTACTGCCTGTTACGAATTCCGGGCCTACATTGATTTCAATTGGGATATCAGCAGCCAAAGCAAGCGGAGATCCGGGATTATTTGTAATTCCAGCTGTTAGTAAACCATTCTTTTTAGCATCTTCTACTCCACCAACAACATATGGTGTTTTCCCTGATGCAGCAATACCAATAACAGTATCATTTTTGTTGGGTTTATATTGTTGGAGGTCAGCCCAGGATTGTCGCGGGTCATCTTCAGCATGTTCTACTGCATTTCTAAGTGCGGTATCACCTCCTGCAATCAAACCAATAACCCGGTTGTTTGCGTATCCAAAAGTTGGAGGGATCTCTGAAGCATCCAATACACCAAGACGGCCACTTGTACCGGCACCTATGTAAAATAGTCTGCCTCCTTTCTTAAACCGCTCAACCAAAGCTTCTACCACTGTGCTAATAGGCGTGATCACCAGTTCAACAGCATCCGGCACGAAATGGTCTTCAAGATTAATATTTTTAAGGAGATCACATACTTCCATGTCCTCCAGGTTGTCATATTTTGATGTTGATTCAGTAATCATCTATATTTTTTTACTCTTTTATAATATTTCTATTCCTTGATCGCGATAAGGTTGCAAAACTATGTCATTGGGCTCTAAATCAGTAACCAAAATATCTATGTCATCAAGGTCGCAAACACTAAATCGTTGTACGGTTCCCAATTTCTGGGAAATTGTAAGAGAAATAACTCGACTTGAAGAACTTATCATGGCTTTTTTTAGCTGAACTATTTCCCATTCAGCCTCTGTTAAGCCACGGTCAGAATCCAAATAACTTGTTCCAAGAAAGCAGTTATCGAATTTAATACCCCGTAATGTATTGAGTACATTACCTCCTAATGCGATTTGTGCACTTCTCGATACTTTACCACCAAGCAATATAACTTCTATTCCTCCATGGTTTAATAGTTGCATTGCTAAAGGCAGACTAGGAGTGAAAAATGTAGCGGATAACTCAAGTGGCAAATTACATACAAATTCAAGGTTGGTGGTGCCACCACTAATTAGTGATACACTATTGTTTTGCACAATATGAGCAGCCTTGGTTGCAATTTTCTTTTTCTCATCATGAAAAAATATTTCATGTGAGTTATATTGCCTAAATGTTATGGCTTGAGCGCCTCCATGAATTCGCTTCAGCTTATTCTGACTATCCAGTTCAATAATATCTCTACGGATTGTGTCAGGTGAAACATCCAGCATTTCGGCCATATCATTTAACAACACCTTATTATGTAGCCTAACTTCCCTTAGTATGATGTCCTGTCGCTTGTCTTTCATTCTCTTAATTGCAAGAAAACCTTGCAATTATTCAATAGATATTTTTAGTAATTGCAAATATCTTGCAAAAATAATGCAAAAATTTGCAAAGTGCTATAATTTTGCGTTGCA
>JBDLIU010000086.1:0-15909 GCA_039714715.1 Bacteroidota bacterium | reverse complement strand
AAACAACGTATCAAATGCTTTTACTTCATTATTCTGAAGTTGCACGACAAGGTGTTTATCATCTTCGTTTTGCAAAACATTCATTCGCTACAAGTAATGCTACAAGTAATGCTACAAACATAAAAAAATAATTACTTATTATGCGAATCAAGAGTTAAATTGCTAATGCTATAAAAGCAGCAGCCAATTGTCCGAATGCATGAATCATTAGGCCTTTGGCATATCTAACTTTACTAGCCCTTTGAATATCAGTCTTTTCAATCATATTATTGTAATACTTCTGCCTGTTTTCAGCAAACTTACCTTCACCATGCACTTTAAAATCGTGGATTCCATAAAAAGAGTTCCATCGTGTTCCAACATAAACTCCCGGAAGGATATCGTATTTTTCGCACGATGCTTTGAAATCGCGTAAAATATCACCTTTGCCATTCTGCCATTTCAGGGCTTTCATACATTATGGCGTGGCATCACTTTGATAAAAAAAATCCTGTTTCGTGGCTTACTGTTAGGATGGCAATTTTAAACCCACCATCTTTTAAGGATTTTACCCACTGGTCCATATCGTATTTTTGTGGGTTGAAAATATTATAATCGGCAACAGATGTTATCCTGTTTTCGCGTTGCAGATATTTTTTCCTATCGAAAGCATGCAGGTCGATGCAAACTAATGCTACCAGTTCGGCGTTTTGCCAATCCAGTTGTACTTGAGTCGGAATTGGAACTTTTACCGAAGTTTGTGCATCTGCAAGGTTTGTTCCCAACAATAATAGGAATGGTACACTTAAAAATAATTTCATCATACCAATTTAATCTATTTTGAATTTCAAAACATAACTTATTGTACCATCACCACCATAAATATTCCTACCTGAGGGGAGATACATATATTTGGGCTTTCCATCTATTAAGAGCACTTGCGGCCGTTCAAATTTATAATAGGTTCTATTTATGGGGCCATAGTGAATAGTCACTTTCGAGGGATCTACTTCCGTGTAACCGGTGATGCGATGATAACCTTTTTCATACTCATTAAATTGTATTCCATCTTCGGATGTCCACAGGATTCCTGAACCTCGTTCGATTATTCCATGATTATCAGTTGTAAGTAAAGCAAATTTCCCATTGTACATAAAGGCATAGCCATCCTCAATCGTCTGGTCATTTGACGTTACAGGGAAAGGCATTTGAACATAAGGTCCTTCCAGGTTTTCGGCAACAGCCAATCCCATTTTTGCACCTTTCCCGTCGCTTGACTTAAAATAGAGGAAGTACCCTCCTTTGGGATGCTGTAAAAAAGCGGGATTATTTACCCCGTTGCCAGCTTTATGGTTCCAGTAGGAAGGATTAGCAGGAGGAGTAAGAATTTTTCCATTATCGCCTGCCTTTCTCCAGGGGCCATACAAACTTTCTGAAACGGCCAGGCAAATATACTGGTTGGAAGGATGTTCCTCTAACCCATCGTTAACAATGTAAAACAAAGCGTATAAACTATCGACATTATGAATAGCCGGATTATGCGGTGCATAAACCTTTCTGTTCTTTACTTTGTGAATGGCAGGATTACATGGTGCTTTCCCTCCCTTGTCTTCACCAATATCGCCTTTCACCGCTACATCGGAAAAAACAAAAGGCCCCTCAGGTGAATCGCCAATATAATGGGCTATTTCGCTGTGTGTACGCCACAGTGGATGTACTCTTTTACCTGGCCAACGCGCCACAAAAAGGTGAACTTTACCATCGTCACCCATAACCGGAGAGCTTCCCCAAATACAATAACCGGGTTCTTCCACGGCAATTCCTAAGTATTCCCAGCTATCAGCAAAAGTCTTTTGATTTTGTGCTAACCCAATACTGCTTATAAATATTAACAGCAATAAAATGCAATTACGTACCATGACTAAATATTTTTTTCAATTTATAATTAGTACCATTTATTATTTCTGAATAAGAAACTCAACAACTACCGGATAATGGTCTGAAAGAAACCAGTTTTCTTCTCCATTATAGACTTCGATATTATACGTTTAATTTTATTGATTTTGGTTATTTTCTTTATCCAGATATAAGGATAACAGCAATCGATCTCCCCACTGGTTTTCCGGATTAGAAACTGCGACTTCAACTTCCAGTTCCACTTTTTCATTATCCTTTTTTGGGATTTTACCAATGACTATGTAGTTATTATCCCCTTCTCTGGTAAATGCAATTATAGGATTCCCCTTTTTTCTCAAATTTTCAACATTCCTTCGGGTAATAAGTTCCAGTGTATCACATTCTTTCTCAAATACAGTTTTTCCTTCTATCAATACTTTAACCGATTTAATGACTGCATCTGCATAAGCCAGCCCTGAGTTGGGTTTTCCCATACCTCGTTCAAAACGAATGCGATATTCTCCGTTTTTATCACTTAGGTAATTACTAAGATCACAATGTAATTTTTCTGTGCGGGGAGTGTATTCCAGACAATGGAACATATAACTACGAAGTAGGTAATTATCTTCTTTTTCAACCTGGTAATCCCCAAATGCTTTCTGCAATTGCTTTTTGGTTTTGTAAGCAGATAGTTGCTCATCATCCAATACACTCGTAAGTTGGGTTTTAAGTCTTTTTCTGGCTTCTTTCGTATCATAAGTATCATTACAGGCATAGTAGGGCCGCAATTCACGCGGGTCGTTTACGATGTTATATAAACGTCCATCAAAATAGAATTTGTAATGTTTATCGCGAATATATGCACTCAAGGGGTGATGGAAAACTGAAAATAGAAATGGTTTCTTTCTCACGTTATTTCCTTCCAGCAGTGGAAACAGGGAAATACCATCAATTCTGTCCGAGAGTTGGTTTCCCGGAATTCCTGCCAGGGAAGCCAGTGTGGGATAAAAGTCAGTAAAATCTACGAGATCGTCAACAACTTTATGTGTTCCGTCATATTTTATAAATAGTGGTACGTGCACTCCATCTACCATTTGAATCCCTTTTTCACCATATATCACTTCGCCACTATCCATTTCATGGGCTAGAGTTTTGGTTCCATTATCAGCAGTATAGAAAATAACTGTATTATCGTACAATCCATCTTTTTTTAGCTTATCAATCACCTTGCCGATCATTTTATCGGCATAGGCAACCATGTCTTCAAAATTTTGTTGCCAGTCTTTTGATGATGAGTTATCACTGTCAGGTGTTGGTTCAAAAGGATTATGTGCTAATGACAGCGGATAGTAAATGAAAAACGGTTTCTTTTTGCTCTTATGATCATCAATAAATTTCAAAACCCTTTTATTAAATTTATCCGGGGCGTATTCAGCAGTTATTTTCTTACCGTCTTCTATAAGTGGAGTATTATAAAAATATCGTTTGAAAAATTCTGAATACTCCATATCCCCACGGCTGCCATCAAAATAACAGTGCTCGTCAAAACCTAATTCTTCAGGGCTTTTTCCCAGATGCCACTTACCAAAGGCTCCTGTAACATATCCTGCCTTCTGCATCATTTTCCCAATTGCAGGAAACTCCAGATCGAATGATCCCCAGCCCCGATAATTGCGGTAGTTGTATTGTCCGGTTACCAATTTTACCCGGGTTGGAACACATAAAGGTTGTGCATCACAATTGGTAAAAACTACCCCTTCCCGAGCAAGCTGATCAATATTGGGCGTTTTGAAATTAATCACTTTATTATAACTGACCGTTTCGTATCCCATATCATCTGTCATGATGAAGATTATATTGGGTTTTTCTTTTTGTACTTTTTCTTGAGAACAGGAAAGTACAGCAAATAAAAAGCCTAAGCAGATTACCAGATGTTTTATGTGATTCATGTGTAATTATTTTCAGTGTTCTGTTTTAAACAATTTTAGTTTGAAAAACTATGGTATTCTCTTCAACAGGTACTATTTTAATTTGGCATAAATATAGTAAGCACCCAGCGAATCGCCTTCCTCAGTATCAAACCAGCTATGTATATCTGTTTTGCCTTTCTCCAGCTGCATTTGGAATACGGCACTGACATCCGTCTCTGAAATATTTTTTTCCAGCATTTGCTCACCAACTTTCAATCGTACTTTAACCACAGATATCGCTTTCCCTTCTCCTTTTCGTACCGGTTTCCCCAGACATGTAATATCGCTGACTTTCTGTTCCGGAAGGGAAGCACTGATTGGTTGGTTTATTTCTTTTGGCCAACGCCTGACTTCAAACTGATACAATCCGTCTTTAGCAATTTCAACCGGCCAGAAACCACTTACCGTATCACCAGCCAAAATATGGCGCTGGTTCCAGCTGTGGGGTGAATCATTTGATTTAACCCAGCTAATGGTGTTCAACCAGGTTTCCTCCTGATGAGAAGATCCGATAATAGGTCGGGCGTGTGGATAATCCAGTCCTTCCACTTCATCCCAATATGCATCGTATTTTTTTAAGAATTCTTTTACCACATCAGGATATTGATCGGCAAGATTGTTTTTTTGTCCCGGATCTGCTTTAATATCGTAAAGTCCTTTCCCTTCTACCAGTCTCCACTTCTCAGTAGCAAGCAGATAACGTTTGCCTTTTATCGGCGAATTCTGTAAATTCTGCAGATGCATAAAGATCAAACGGTCATCCCATTCACTGTTTTTATCCTTCAATAAAGATACCATACTTCTGCCATCGAACGGAAGATGTCCTCTTTCAGGCTTTTTTAAACTACAAAGTTCAATTAATGTGGGTAATAAATCGGTATGCGTGGTAAATTTATCAATATCTATCGCTTGATTTAAACCTCTGGCTGGCCAATGGATAAAACAAGGTACCCGATGCCCTCCTTCATACAACGAGCCTTTTCCGCCTTTCATCCCATCATTAAAAATATGTGCTCCGTTGGCTGAGCCATTGTCTGTCAGGAAAATCAGAATGGTGTTTTCATCCAATTTATTTTCTGCCAAAAATTGTCGGAGCCTGCCCAGGTTTTTATCAATCCGTGTAACTGATGCAAACAGATCTTTTGTATTGCCCCAGGGCACACTTCTCATTTTGAAATTCTGATTTTTGTATTCATCGCACCACTCCTGCAACACATTCATAGGACCATGAGGAACGTTGGTAGCCAGGTATACAAAAAACGGTTCTCCCTTATTTTTTTTGATAAAATTCATGGTCTCATCAAAAAAAACATCTGTATTAAATCCCTTGATTTTTTCCCAATATCCGTTTTTGATATAGGCATCGTCCATCCGGTCATTCCCCCAAAAATCACTGGATGTGGCCAAACCTCCATCACCAATTCCTACCCATTGGTCAAAGCCACGGTCCATCGGGCGGTAGGGATAATTTTCGCCCAGGTGCCATTTCCCAAAGTGCCCGGTATTATAGCCTGAGGCTTTGAAAAACTCGGCCATGGTTGTTTCATCACGGTTCAAATGATTACGTAAATACACCGTAGAACGTACATGCGTCCGGTCTGACATTCGCCCGGTCATTAATGCTGCCCTGGTTGGCGCACAGAACGAATTCACATGAAAATCGGTTAAACGGATACTTTCATCGTGAAGGCGATCCAGCTCGGGAGTTTTTATATATGGATTTCCATGCGCTGCAATATCTCCATAGCCTTGGTCGTCGGTCATGATGAGAATGACATTGGGCTTTTGGTTCTCATTATTGAATGAACAACTGCTAATTAGAAGTACTGTAAGCCCAATAGTGATTAACAAGATATTTTTTTTCATCGGTTTATAATTTTAATGCACATGATTTTCAATGTGTTAATATTTCTATTTAACTTAGTGTAGCACAGTTTGTTTTACCCTATTTAATCATGCTCTTGTGTATAATTTAGGATTAATAAAGTTCATGCTCGTTTTTCGATACTCAAAATAACACCAGCTATTTTTGCGTGTCTCAAACCTGTACTTCCCTTTTCTTATTGCATTTTGAGCGCTCATAACGACAAACTTATGAATTAATCAGGCTAAGGTTTTATTTTTTTTCAATATCGACGATGTTGAATACAGAGAATTCTTTGATAACTGGCTCTCCAACGCTTGTTTCAATTTCAAGTCTGAGCGAAGAGACTGCTACCTCATCAAACGTAGTAATAAATTTATGCCCGATACAGCTTCCTTCTGTTAGTGTTTTCCAACCTTCGGAGGTTTTTCCCTGTACAATAAAATTCCTTACCCTTTCTCCATGATTAATATCTTCCATCAGTACAACTTGATTAACAGGTTGCATTTTCTGAAGTTTTAAAACTATTTTATTACTGCTACCAGAAGTAGTACCCAGAGGATTGCTAAACCTGCACTTTATTTCTTCACCAAACTCTTTCAACCGTTCTTCATCTGTTTCGGGAACAAGTCCGTCGGGATTAATTACCACTCCTAAAATAAGGTTGCTGTTATGTCCAACTGAATTATAATATATTTCTATTAGTTTTTCTGTAGAATAAATTCCGTGTTCCTGGTTAGGGGTCCAAAACCAGTTGTGTACCCCGTTTGCCCCTCTTAATGGTACATCAACCATTGCCGGGGAATAATGTGTCCCCTCAGAATCGCCATGGTACAATATATCGTACCATTGTTTTTTATCCTCCGTTTTCAGTTTTTTCATCTTAACAAGGTCAGTAATTGTTGCCCAACAAGGATACCCGGCATGCCCAGCCTCGTTTCCTATCCAGCGATGGTCTAACCGCTTTGATGAATTATAAAAAACAGAATTTGGTTGGTATTTATCGAAAATGGGCAACACATCAGGCCCGCCTTCATGTGGTAACCTCACTCCTGCATCGTACCATATTTGTATTAATTCCCCGTATTTTGAACAAATTTCCTCTGTCATTTTTTCTGCCAGACGGTTGAATATTTCCTGTTTTTCAGAGCCTTTGCCGGTTCCCCAGTCAACAAAATGCCCCCACAGCCCCTGATAGAAATTCCTGTGGGTACTAATATAAATTCCGGGTTTAATGCCTGCTTTACGGCATGACGTAACAAAATCGCCAACAATATCCCCCTTCCCATTGCGCCAGGGGGATTGCTTTAAACCATAAGGATAAAGGTCGCTTTGCCATTGCATAAAACCATTAAAGTGAGTTGCAGTAAAAATTGCATACTTTGCCCCAACTGCTTTGGCTGCTGCAATCCACTGGTCGGTATCCAGTTGTTTGGGATTGTATTGTTTGGGATCAAATACTTTTTTAGAAGCATTGTTTTTAGTGTAATCCCCCGCCGCTATCGACATATCGAAGTGGAACAGTACACCAACTTCACAATCCTGCCAGGTTATTTGAGCCGGAGTTGGCACAGGTATCTCATCCTGCGCTTTTATGGTTGTTGTGTTTAATAATATAATTATTGCGAATATTGACTTTAATATTTCCATTTATCCTATAATTTATTAGTTGAATGGGCTTTACTTACATACAGATAGTAAACAGAGGTGATTCTCTTTTTATTTTCATCAACAAATGTGGCTTCAACAGATGCATCAGGCTCAGCGAGACACAACACTTGGAAGGATTGATAATATACAAAGGAAGAGCTTCGGCTCTTCCTTTGTTCGCTACTATATTTATCTACTATTAGTATCCAGTATTCTGACTCAAACTACTGTTTATATCCATCTCATTCCTTGGAATGGGCAGCAACCTGTATTTATCAGTCCCCTGACTTTCAAAACTTGTTAAACGATTATCTTCAGTTACAAGACTCATTTGCGCCTTAATATAAGCATCATCTCTCCTTTTTAGATCATGGTACCACAATCCTTCATAGGCGAATTCAAACTTTCTTTCACTATAAATAGCATCTCTCAATTTGTCTTTATTGTTAATCACTGCCCTGTCGATTACCGGTAACCCTACCGTTGGCCTGGTCCTGATTTCATCAATTACATCATAAACGGCAGCTGAAGGGCCGTTCAACTCGTTTTCGGCTTCGGCAAACATCATGCGCATGTCCGAATATCTTACCAGCATGATATTGTCCCCTTTTAATTGGTCATAAGGTGTTCCTCTGGGGACATCTTCCGTCATTTTTCGGATCATGTAGCCGGTTTCTGAGATTGCAGTTCCATCGGTAACTTCTTCATCAGCAATATTAAACGCAGCTCTGGGATCTCTTCCAATAAAAGGATCTTCAGGATCTGTATCACCAACCACTTCGTGATCTAAAATAAAACTCAATAAAGGTTGTACCTCTCTGTAATCTCTCCAGTTAACTTGCGGAACATGATATTGACTTAAGTTATCAATGCCCTCGCCAACAAAATTTACCTGAAAAATAGCCTCTGGACCATTTTCTCCGGCTGCCAGAAACATATTTCGATAGTCGGCATCGAGCCCGTAACCAGCCTCATCTTTTATAGCATTCCAGGCATTATATGCTTCAATTACTCCGCTCCAGTTTTTTTCGTATAACTGTACCCGTGTTTTAATCCCCAGCGCAGCACCCTTCGATGCTCTGTATGTATCCCCAGGATTTACTGGCAAAACAGCTATTGCTGCTTCTAAATCATCTAAGATATTGGTAATTACAGTAGCTCTTGGGGTTCTCTCTATATTATTTAGCTCCTCAACAGTTAACTGCTCAGTATAATAAGGTACATCGCCAAAATAACTTACCAAAACATGGTACCAATAGGCCCTTAGCAGCCTGCCTTCTGCTTTAAGAATACTAATTACTTCGGGTGCTGAAGGAATTTTATCCACATTATTTATTAAATAATTAGATCGTTGAACACCTTTATAGGCTGTATTCCAGATAGTACTTTGTGGCCCTGAGGTTGGATTATGGGATAATCTTGCTACCAAACCAAAATTAGACATACCCCTCTCAAAAGAATTGTTCGTCATTCCATCTAATTTAGCCGTATAAAATGCCCAATTTTGCAAGTTATCATAAATGCCTGCCAGGGCTTCTAAGGCATCTGTTTCGCTCGCGAAGAAAGTACCTGTACTCTGTAAACCCCTGGGATACCTGTCTATTTCTTCACATGATATAACACAACAAAGTGTTAATAAAGTCAAAATATATGTTATTTTTTTCATGTTCATTATTTTAAAATTTAACATTTAACCCGGCAGTAAATGTTTTTGCCTGTGGGTACTGTGCAGCCCTCACGTTGGCATCGCCAGGATCTGTAGTCGTTAGTCTTTCAGGATCAAATCCATCAACAAATTTTGTAATCACAAAAGCATTCTGAACATTTACAAAAATTCTTATATTACTCAATAATACTTTTTTAGTTATTGAAGATGGTAAAGTATAACCTAGTTGAATATTTTTTGCCCTCAGGTATGATCCGTCAAAAGTATAAAAAGTAGAAGGATAAGCCCCCGGTCGATTATTATTGTTGGCTCCCCCTAATGGTGTTTTTAACATAGGTTTGTTACTGGAAGTATTTTCAGGCGTCCAGTGATCGACCCAATAAGTTGTTAGCGAATTTTGTTGAAGAGGATCAAGCCCCCATCCCAATACAAAAACATCATAATCAAGAATACCTTGTGCCAGAATTGCCAAATCAAAGTTCCTATATCTGGCTCCCAAATTAATCCCAAAAATTAATCCCGGATAAGGTTTTGATGTTACCGCACGGTCATCAGCTGTTACCTGATTATCACCATTCAAGTCTTTATATTTCAGGTCTCCCGGTTTTAACAAAGCATTTCCACCTGACTGATAGGTTCCGTCAGGCGCACCCTGGTTCAATGCGTCAGCCTCTTCTTGTGTCTGAACGATTCCCTCAACCTGATAAAGGTACAATGATCGCAATGGAAGTCCTTCAGCAGTTATTGTTCTGCCACTATATATTGTATCACCGCCAAGCTCCAATACTTCATTTTTCACCATCGATAAATTCACTCCAATATTATATTGCAGTTTTCTAATATTATTCTGATGGTCAATTTTTATTTCAACGCCTTGATTTCTTACGGAAAAAGGATTACCAATAGGTGCTCCAACTCCAGCCAGAGATACCAGTTGTAATCTTGCCAATTGATCGAGATTATCTTTCACAAAGTAATCCGTTTCAAAACTAAGTTTTCCATCGAAAAAACCAGCTTCAAGTCCAATGTCCCATTGCTGGTTAGTTTGCCATTTTACATCTGCAGCTGCTAAACTGGAAATAGCTTTTCCTGAAGTAACGCTTGTACCACTTCCAAAAACATAATCTCCTGCATTAGCAATTGAAGAAATATAAGCATATGCATTAATTCCTCGTTGTTCTCCTGATCTCCCCCAAGAGGCTCTTAATTTAAGGTTGCTCAAAAAATCGATTTTTTGAAGAAATGGTTCTTCAGAAATTCTCCAACCTGCTGAAAACGATGGGAAATAACCAATACGGTAATCGGGATGGAATTTAGATGATGCGTCAATTCTAAAATTAGCTTCAAATAAATAACGTTCTTTAAAAGAATAGTTAACACGACTGAATCCTGACCTAAGCATCCATTCTACTGGTGGCTGGCCCCTGCCCACTGTTTGGTCGAGCGGGTCGGCGCTACCTCCCGAAAATTCTTCAATTGGATATGGGTAACCATTTTTTATGGAAGCATTAAATCCTGTACCTGTAATCCATTCCTGCTGAACACCTAAAAGAACTGTAACATTATGTTCTCCAATCTTTTTTTGATAATCCAGGTGAGAAAAAATATTATAGTAATCTGTTTCATTTGTTGATCTGGATAATGTATTTATACCTCCATTTTGTTTGCCAATAACCAAGTGATCTGTATTTTCCGGAACATCTGAGTTCCATACCAAACCACCGGTATTGGGATCTTCAACAACATTTTTTTTAAATGTTTCGTAGCCTCGTAAAAATGTTTTTGAATTAGTGCTGTTTAGCCGGTATGAAGCCTGCGCTTTAAGCTTAAGCCCTTCAGTAATTTTCAATTCTCCAAATACAGCCGCATTAAAATTCCTAAATGTAGCATCATATAAATTATTATCGACTACACCCATAGGATTCCGGTTTGATCGTTCTCCTCCACTTATACCTAGAGCAGGCATGGAATACCTTCCATCAGCAGATATTACATGATCGGTGATTGGGTTTGCTGCTAATGCCTGAAGAAATATGGCAGTTTGGCTGCTCCCCTGATCGTGCCTCTTTTGACTTGATGCTGAGAAATTTAAACCAGCAGTGAATCTATCAGATATCTTTGTATCCAGATTAAGCCTAATGTTAAATCGCTCTGTATTAGTTCCCAGCTGAATACCTTCCTGATTAAGATAGTTTGCAGATAAAAAGAAATTTGTTGCTTCACCTCCCCCGTTAACTTGTATGTTATGATTCTGAATTGGTGCATCACGATACAAAAGATCGAGCCAGTTTGTGTTTGGCAGGTTTGGATTAGACCTGTATGCCTCAACGGTTTCATCCGGGTAAAGCTGTGCTTTCCCGCCGTTTATGTATCCTTGATTTACCAGATCCATCCATTGTGCAGAATTACTTACTGGCTCAGGCAATCTGGTTCCCCTTTGAAAACCACCATAACCTTCATATCTGACTATAACTTTTCCGACACTACCTCTTTTTGTTGTAACAAGGATAACGCCATTAGCGGCCTGTGAACCGTATATAGCGGTTGAAGCTGCATCTTTAAGTACTGTTACGCTCTCAATATCAGAAGGATTAATATTATTAATAGATCCTTGAATTCCATCAATTAGAATAAGTGGATCGCTTGTACCTCCGGCAATTTGTAATGAAACGCCCCTGATCCGAATTCTTGTTTCATCTCTACCTGGTGCAGAATAACCCTGTGCCGCAAAAACGCCGGGAACAACACCCTGTATTACCTGAGATGCTGAGGTAACCGGTCGGCCATCAATTATATCTGATTCTATTTGAGTAACAGAACCTGTTATGTTAGCCCTCTTCTGAGAACCGTATCCTACCACTACAACCTCATCAACACCAATAATTAAATTATCCAATGTCACATTAATATTTGTTACACCGGATGCTGGCATCTCTTGTGTTTTCATCCCAATAAACGAAAAAACCAATGTTGCATCATCCGGGACATTAGACATGGAATAATTGCCATCAACGTCAGTAACCGTACCTCGTGTTGTTCCTTTCACTTTTACAGTAACCCCGGGCAAGGGTTGCCCTGTTTCATCAGTTACTTTTCCGGTTACGGATTTTTGTTGTGCTACATCCAACAGATTGGAGAAACCAATTTTCTCAGGTGAAATAAGGATAAGATCATTCTCCAGCACTTTGTAATTAATTCCTTCATCTTTAAAGATGGCTGTTAAAATCTCTTCAACCGTATTTTCATTCGAGTTTATACTTATTACTTTTTCTACATCAACTTGTTCGCGCAAATAAAAAAAGCGGAAGTTGCTATTCTCTTCTATCTCTTTCAATACATCTGCTACCTGCTGTTTCTCAAGTTTTAAATTAAATTTCGTAGCCTGTGAATATACAGTTGCCGAAACCTGCATTAAACCGAGTAAGAGTAGTACAATTGTTAGTTTCATAGTTAATAATAACTTTTTAACCCACCTGCTATGCAGAAAGGCATTCGTTTCCTTTTTTTTCATACATTTGAATGTTTTGATTAATAGTACTAAAGTGGTTTACCACCTAAAATTTCGAAACATGTTAAGCTGGTTGGTGTGTCCTCACCTTCCAGCTTTTTTAATTTAATTTTATGCCATAAATTTCCTCCTATGAGTTTAGTTAGATTGAATTACAATTTTTTGTCCTATTATTTCATACGAAATTGGCAGGGTCTTTCTCATAATATTCAGTATTTCAAGAATTGATTCGTTTTTAATGGTACAGTCGATATGAAAGTCAAGTATTTTCTTGTTTTCTACTTCTATGTCAACACCATATTTTCTTTCCAGGATAACAACAAATTCTTCCAACTCCATATTTACAAAAACAAGTTTGTTGTCTTTCCACGAGGTAAACCATTTTGTATTTACCTCTTTTACAGTTATTGTTTTTGACAATTTATTAAAAGTAATTTGTTCACCGGGTTGAAGTACGATCTCTTTTTCGAGTTTCAGATTCTCAGAAGAATTTACAATTATTTTACCTTCCTCTAAAGTAGCACTTACTTCATTGTCGGTTTCGTATGCTTTAACATTAAATTGGGTGCCTGTTACAATAATTTTATAATATGGGGTATGAACCACAAAAGGTTTCTTTTCGTTTTTCGCCACATCAAACCAGGCCTCTCCATTCAGAAACACCTCCCTTATTCCTTTTTCGCCTTCTACACTGTATTTTATCCTGGAGCCTGCATTTAAAAAAATAACAGAACCATCGGGAAGCAGCATTTCCGAAACTGAACCTTTAGGCGAGTGAACGACATAATAAACCGGCTCCTTTGAATTATTAGGTGAAG
This sequence comes from Bacteroidota bacterium, assembly GCA_039714715.1. Classification (GTDB taxonomy): domain Bacteria; phylum Bacteroidota; class Bacteroidia; order Cytophagales; family Cyclobacteriaceae; genus S012-113. Next base: position 2,558 of record JBDLIU010000086.1, on the reverse strand, counting down.
TAACATAGAAACCAACAAACAACCCTATTACAAGGGCTGCAACAATCTTCATAAACGAATTTAGGTTTCTTGTTTTGTTCGTAGTGTTTTGCTTTTCAATTTTCCTCCAGAGTATTGAGAATATTCTTTTGTAATTGGGAACAACTGAGTCGTCTATTTCTATGGATTGTAATTCTTTAAGCAGTTGTTTTTTTACCCCGTATTCTTTCCCCGGATTATGAAACAGTGCTAACATCTCTTGCCTGTCAGCTTCATTGGCTGATTCACCCCTACCCTTATTCAGTATTTCTTTATTTTTTTTCTCCATTCTAATGTGTCATCAATTGTAATACGTATTCTTTTTCGAATATACTCATTACCAACTGACTTTTTTTTGAAACCCGCCCTGAAAACTTCTGGACGGGTATGCTCTAACTAAACTAAATCTATGCAAAAGGTTTATTTTAGTAAACCAATTATTCGTTTCTGAAAGTAATACGGATTGGATTTGTGATTTACTCAAGGGAGGGAGAGTTTTTTTTAAAGATTTTGGAATTTGACAGACAGCATATTTGAACAACTTAGCAAGAAATACCCAATAAAAAATATTCTTTAATCAATTTGATAGCCATTACCATTGACAATTGACTAATGACTCATTCATCACCCGCACCACAAATAAAAGAAGAGCAAGGCTATTGCCGATTCGTTTTTAAAAAGGTCTTTTAAAAAGGCCGTTGCGCGGTACAAATGGTTTTCAACAGTACGTTTCGAAATATTTAGTTTTTGTGCAATTTCATTGTTCGACAGTCCTTTTTCCCTGCTAAGTCGGTATACTTTCCGGCACTGTTCAGGCAATTGTGCAACCAGTTCTTTTAGGATTACCAGCATTTCTTCCAGGATTACTGCATTCCATGTACTGTTTGAGCCAGGTTCATAGTTTGCCTTTACAAAGTCGTTAAATGCATTTTCAACATTTTTATGCCTGATAAAATCGTAAATTATATTTACTGCTATTTTGAAGATAAATGATTTAATATTTTGCGTAGTATCAAGAATTTTACGTTTCTCCCAGATTTTCAGAAAAACATCGTGAACCAGCCCTTCCGCATCCGCTTCATTTTTCAGGTAAGAAAGTGCGAACTGATAGATTTTAGGTGCATACCTTTCAAACAATTCCTGATAAGCATCCTTATTGCCATATCTTATTCGATGCACTAAATCAGCATCATTTATGTTTATTTGTTGCTTCAATTCACAGTTAGGTTAAGTGTCAGTAAATATAGTCGAAATAAAATAGATTCTGAAAAATCTGAGGATTTATGATTAGTTACATAAAATCCTGCATTATTTTTAGTTTTGTTTAAGTGGAATATGAATATTAAAAGAATGGCCATTCCCCTGATTAGGAGGCTCTATGGCACAAGCAGAAAAAAGAACTTCAGGTTCACCATTTTCATTAAGTAACAATTGAGGGCGTTCAAGACGTGCAACCTGTTCTTTTTTTCCATCTTCCCAGGTAATGTTTAAATCGGAAGCCAACACATTTTATGCTGGTGACCATTTTATTCCATCTTCTGACTTGAACAGAGCCATCGAATGTCCCTGCCCTGTTATATCGCCCGAAAAATCTCTGACTAAAGCATAGAAAGAATCTCTTTTTTTATTAAACCAGATAAAAGGATCTTCAGCCATGGCAATTTTCCCATCCTCCTTATTTACAATCAATATTGGTTCGGGCTGCACTTCAAATTTTCCTGTTGGCGAATCGGCAATGGCTACCCCGTGAATTGGCGCAAATGCCTTTTTGTTCTGCCAACTTTTAAAAACCATGATGTATTTCCCGTCCGGGCGTTTTTCAACAGAAGGGGTTTACAACTACAATATTGGCAACAGAGAGGTTCTCTTCATCGCCAAACTGTTCGTGCTGAGGAACATTATACCCGTAGTTCGAGAGTGGCGACAAAATTGGTTTGTCCGGCCTTCTGAAATTTCCGGTCAGTAAGTCATCAAAAGAGTCGAACTCAATAACCCCAATTCACTGATGACGCACCAAAACACCGCGTTCTGTACTTTTCCCTTCCACATAAGGATCATGATTTCCAACGTAATACAAATAGTATTTTCCATCAAACTTTTTCAGGTACGGATTATAAACCGAAGCTGCATCCCAGGCATGGAACTTACCTTCAGACTTTCTTCCCTGCAAAACCGTTTTTACATGTTTAAACGTGCCTTCGGATTTATCGGCAACAGCATAACACAATTCGGCATCGATTAACCAACCATCGCCAAAAGGAAAATCTTTTGGCTAGCGGCAGTAAACCATGTGGTATTTATCATCGTCGCCTTTTACAACACTTGCCCCCCAGGTAAACCAGTCGGCATGCTCAAGTTTCGAACTTGACTAAACAGGTTGTATCATTTCCATAAAATTGAGATCACCGGAATAATCAGCCTGTTTCTGGTTTAAACAAGCCAACAAAAAAGGTTAATCCTAAAACGATAGTAATTCTTAATCTCATTCTTTAAAATTATTTATTTTTCAATTCGAAACTCTGCACCAACCGGATAGTGGT
>JBDLIU010000085.1:0-16127 GCA_039714715.1 Bacteroidota bacterium | reverse complement strand
CTCTTCACCTGATTGAGGGGGAGTGGACATCATGGCCAGCGAATCTCTAACTGTTTTGAGCATCCCTAAATCAGGGTTCGGCAACACATTAATTGTTCGTGCTTTGAGGGTCTTCTTATAAAGTCGTTTACGATAAGGATTATACCAGGTAAACACCTGCCCGGGAATAGTTACCTCGCCTTCTTCAAGAAACAAGTAGCGCATGCCATCTGTTCTTGAAGCACTTATATCCGTCTTTGTTTTCTGGTTCATCACCTCCGGTCGCATCGGGTATAAGGCAATATTTTCAACCGAATCCCAAACAACCGGTGGGATTAGTTCCGAAACAGTGTTAGATACCGTGCGGTCAATCCTGCGCTCAAGCACATCGCCAATTTTAACATTCTGCAAGTTGCCAGACCAACGTTCGTTTACCCACAACCCCGTGGTTACCACCCAGGCCGCTTTATCATAGCCGGGAGGAATAGGCTTAACTTTTATCTTCCTTGGTTTTGTGCGAACAGTTTTGGGCTTTCCTTTATAATCGCCCTCATCCGGGGTTTCTACATGAAATGTTACTGCCGGAAACTCAATATCCTTGTCTTCAAAAGGGAATACATTAAAAATCATATCCACCCCGGCATAGGTTTTACCATTGATCTTCTCCGTCTGGCTCACCGACCTGAAATACACCGTAAATGCCCCTTCTACTTTAATGTTTCCCGGATCAACACCACTGGTAAACCAGGTGGAGCTATAAACCGAAACAGTTACCTCAACCGGCTGGCCCACATATACACTGCTTCTGTTCAGCTTTACACGACTGAATAAATGACCTTGTCCATAAGCAGCGCTAAGGGTAAATAGTAACAGGAGTGTCGCTATGTGTTTCATGCTCCTCATTACCAGATTACATTTTTGTTCTTAGGCTTTATTCCATTTTTCTTCACCTGGTAAGCAAACTTCTTTTTTAGGAACAAGGCTGGATCATCGTCCACCTTGCGCATTAGCACTTTTTGTGTATTGTCTGCCTGGCCTGCCTCAAAATCTTCCGGTACCTCATCGAGCTCCTTGCCTTTCCTTACATCGGTAGCTACAGTTTCTTCCTTGCGCTTCTCCTGCATTTGTTCTTTGGTTGCATCCTGGCCTCCTCCACCTAAATCTTCCTGATCTTTATTTTGAATGTTTTCTGCTTGCTCTCCCTGAGGTACTTCTTGTGCGTCTTCCGGATTGGCCTCATTCTCACCAGCAGATAATTGCTCCATGAGTTGCTGGTTCTTTTTTGCATCACCAAAATCAGGATTTAGTTCCACTGCTTCTACAAAGGCCATTTCTGCCGACACAAAATCTCCATTTTTGTAATGGGCTAAACCCAGGTTGTAGGCACCCATAGCGGTGGTGTCTTCTTCAAATGCAGCTATCGCAGCTTCATAATTTCCTGCCTTAAAATAAGCCACCCCTTTGTGAAGTGGGTCTTTATATGTTTCTGCGGCTTCCAAAAACTTGCCTTCATTGTATAGCTGCTGAGCCTGGTAATCAGGTGTAAACCATAGGTTTCTAAATTCGCCTGATTGACAACCTGTAAGTGTGAAGACTATCAATATCGAATATAACACCAGCCCTTTTCTAAACCAGAGCAATGTTAACAGCGCCAGAGGAATGGCCAACAATATTCCATTATCCTGCCAGTCATCTTCTTTCTTCTCATCTGCATCGGTGAACTCAAGACTGGCACTTATGGTTTTGGCCAATTGTTCCATATCGCTGTTATCAAGCGTAAGCTGGTTAACATTTACATTTCCCAGTGAATTGAGTTTTTGAAGTACTGGTGTGTTGAGTTTTGAATGAACGGGCTTTTTATCAGGTCCTTTTAATGTGCCTCTACCCCAGAATGCCGGAACTGTAGCTCCTCCCGGAGTATTAACAGGTATTATTTCAAATTTTGTGGTAGAACCTGTTGCCTGCTTTTGAAGAAGATCGAAAGTGTTGTCATCGAAGTCGTCTGTTATAAGAATCAATGTGCCGGGTGCATTGGTAACTGAAAATAATGTGTCGGCTAAAATCAGTGCACTTTCCAGGTCAGTACCTTGAATCGGCATGATGCGAGGTAATAACCCTTCCAGGTGACTCCTGATGATTTTGTAATCGTGACTTAACGGCACAATAGTGTGGGCGCTCCCTGCAAATCCAATAAGTGCCACTCTTGCACCAGGGTTGGCCTCCAGTAAATCCAAAATCTTAAACTTGGCCCGCTCCAGCCTGCTAGGCTGAATATCATCGGCCATCATACTCTGTGATAAATCCAAGGCAATCACTACCGGGGTTTCCAGCTTTTTACCGGGAACCTCAATTTCTTCCCATACTGGTCCTGATGCCCCCAGGATAGCAACAGCCAGAAACAGAAACAGAAAGATATGAAGCCATCGTTTTTTCGCTTCGCTTCCTTTTTTGATAACAAATGGCCTCAGGTGTGGCGCTATAAATTTCTTCCATTTTATCTGTTCGCGAACTGATATCAAACCAAGGACCAGGCTCAGGAATGCCGGAATAAGCAACCAAAGGAATATGGGCCGCAAAAAGTGAAAGGTCTCCCAGTTAATATGGTACAGCTCACTACTCATACAATATTTCTTTTTTGCGGAAGAGCTGGAAGAAGTTTAACAGAAATGTTACGACTATAACCAAACCAAGTGCCGCTGCCAATGGATAGTAGTACAATAGTGTTTTGGGTGTATACTCCTCTTCTTCATATTCAATGGGCTCCAGCTTATCCAGCTCTGCATAGATTTCTTCGAGGCGTTTGGTGTCAATAGCCCTGAAATACTGGGCATCGGTCATCTCGGCAATCTCGATCAATGTGTTTTCATCCAAATCAGAACTTCCGCTATGGGGATCTCCAATACCTACGGTGTAAACAAAAATTGAATCTTTTTTGGCAAGATCGGCCGCGTCTAGCGGAAGCACATCAGTGCCGGCATCCACGCCATCAGTGAGCAGGAGCATTACTTTGGTTTCTATGGTATCCTGATCAAATAACTCTATTCCTTTAACAATAGCTTTTCCAATATTGGTCATTTGTCCGGCCATGCCCACATCGGCCTCTTCGAGCATCTGGTCTATAATACCGAGATCGGTAGTGAAGGGTGCCTGGATGTATGCTGATGAGCCGAAAAATATCAGCCCCATTCTATCACCTTCCCTTTTTGTGATGAATTCGTGTAATACCGATTTAACGGCCTCCCATCTTCTCACCCTTTTGCCATCCATAATCCAGTCCGTTTGTGCCATGCTAAAGGAGATGTCGGCCATGATAAGGAAGTTGCGAGAGGTTTTAACCTTTAACTCAGGCTTACCTACAAGTTGTGGCATTGCCAAAGCAGCTAAAAGTAACAGCCAAACAACATAGAGCGTTAACCAGGAGAAAAATTTTCTTCTTTTAATAAAAGCTGATTTCTTTGGCTTCTTTCCTGTGTACTCCTGTGCTTTCGCAAAGTTGGGAATGAGCAGGGACGCGCTCTTCATCTTCATCGATGGCAACAGCCAGTAAATCAATATTGGCAAAGGAGCTAACCAGATCACCCAGTTGTTCGCTATTTCGAAATTCTCAGGCATGTGATTTTATCCACTTTTTTGAAAACGAGATAAACCTGGCTTCATCATTCTGATCAAGCGCCTTATCTGCATAAACTAGCTGGTTAACCTGGTTTTCCAGTTCGGTAAAATGAGTTTCTTTACCTTTTTCTTCCAGAAACTTCAACCACTCCAGCCCTGAAAGTGGGCCAACCTTTGTTCGCCCATAGGCTTTAATAGCTACTAATTTCAAAATAACTAGTATCTCCTTTATTTTGCCTTTATCATCCAATTGAGAATTTTCAACTCCATTCATCGTTTTTAGTGCTTCTCTACGGTAGGCATTTCTTTTAAAGTTGATAATCGATCTAATCAACACATAGCCCAACACTAAAATGAGAATTGCTCCAAGCACATACCACCCGGGGGTGTCAAAACCAAACTGTATGGGTTCCGGTTCGTAAATAGAAGCCAGATCGGGCGTTTCTGTTTCTGCTCCTTTCTGTTGAGCGTATAAAATGTATGAATTAGCCACTAAGGCACTAAGGCTCAATGCTAACACCAAGAATACCTTCGTGATTCTTAGCGACTTCGTGTCTATGTGGCAATTTTTAATCATTATTCTGCTATTCCTATCAGTAAAATTATTTGCCTGGTTTACCCGTTAATATCTCCTTTATCTGCTGATCAACCGGGTTAATGGTATCGATTTTTAATAATGGAATTTTGGATTTCTTCATTAAAGATTCAAATTCCTTGTAATCTTCATCAAACCCTTCAGAAAACTTATTCCGTAATTTTTTCTTTCTTCCATCCACCACAATTTGCCTTTTCTTATCCCCGGCAACAAGTTTCGTGGCTGGCATATCCCTTTCCATTGGATCAAAAATTTTAACAGCAATTACATCATTGTGGTAGGACATGCGGGTCATAAACTTAATTACCTCGGGAGAGTAGCGCATAAAATCACTGATAATCACAATCAGGAAATCGTGGCTAACAATATTGATGATCCTGGCAAATGCTTCTTTGAGTGCTTCTTCAAAAGCAACAGGATCAGAAGTTTCAAGCTCCTGATTTCGCTCTACAGTCTTTTCCAGAAATCGAAGGATGTTTCTCCGGTCGCGCTTGGGGTACACAATATCCACACCATTATCGGCAAAGATCACCCCACCAACCCTGTCACCTTCTTTTAAGACTCTAAATGCAGATAATGCAGCCAGCTTTGCAGCCACAACCGATTTGGTATTCTCCTGCGAACCAAAGAACATCGACTTGGATTGGTCAACTACAATCAGTGCCGGTTTTTCTTTTTCTTCACTGAAAACTCTTGAGTGTGTCTTTTGTGTGCGTGCCGTAACTTTCCAATCTATATTTCTGATGTCATCTCCTGCCACATAGTTCCGGACCTCTTCAAAATCCAACCCTCTACCACGTAGTTTACTGGCATGCTTGCCACCCAGGATACTGCGAACGCGTTGCTTTTTGGCCAGAAAACTAAAGCCCGTAGCCAGGTGTTCCATCCTTAAAAGGTCTTTAAGGGTGACGAAGATGTTGGGTTGATATTTTTTTCTTTTATCCTTCATTGAAATGAGCAATACTCATATCCTGATGTCGCACCTACGGCGCTTGCAATATGTTTTACTTTACCACCTTGGGCTATCGCCCAAGGCTATAATATGTCGCTCCGTTGGAGCTCTTAATTTTTATATAGTTAACCTTAACCAATATAATGGCTTCATTTGATTTTGTTCTTTAGTTCTCAATTTTGTTCAAATCTTCTTTGTGGTTCTTGGTGGCTTAGTGCCTTGGTGGCTATTTCTATTATTTATCTTGCCGCTTAGGCTTGAAGACTCTAAGTTTCACTAAGTTTTAAGCTACCACCGCCACATTTTTCAACAACTCATCAATTACCTGGTCAGAGGAAATGCCTTCTGCATTGGCTTCGTAGCTTAATATCAACCGGTGTCTTAGGCAATCGTGCACCACTGCCCTGATATTATCGGGTGATACAAAATCTTTACCTTCCATCCAGGCGTGGGTTCTGCTTGCCCGGTCGATGGCAATGCTACCACGAGGACTGGCGCCAAAGTCTATCCATGTATCAATCTCTTCGCTGTATTTCTCGGGATATCGGGTAGCAGAGATGATATCCACAATATATTGCTCCATACTTTCAGAGATCTCTACTTTATCTATTTCCTTACGGGCATCAAAAACCACTTGTGGTGATAATCTCTCTTTCTCTTCTTTTTGACCATTAGATTGCTCTTTTCTATTCAATCGCAAAATTTCCAACTCTGATTTATCATCCGGGTAGTCTATCATAACATGCATTAGAAACCTGTCCATCTGTGCCTCTGGCAAGGGATAGGTTCCTTCCTGCTCCACCGGATTTTGCGTAGCCATCACCATAAACAAAGGGTCCATCTGGTAGGTCTTACCAGCAACAGAGACTTGCCTTTCTTCCATAGCCTCGAGCAAAGCCGACTGCACCTTGGCCGGTGAACGATTTATTTCATCAGCAAGAATAAGGTTACTGAAAATGGGTCCTTTTTGAAACACAAATTTTTCTTTCAGCTCTGGTTGGTAGATTTCTGTACCGGTGATATCAGAAGGCAGCAGGTCGGGTGTGAATTGGATACGGCTGAGGCCGCAGTCAAGTTCGCTAGCTAAAGATTTAATGGCCCTGGTTTTTGCCAATCCCGGCAATCCTTCGAGCAACATATTGCCATTAGCTAACAACACCAGTACCAAACGGTCGATTAGTTTTTGCTGACCAATAATATTTTCAGACATTTTCTGCCTGAGTTTAGAAACTGATTCGTGTGCTGTCATAATTTTTTAATTTAAAGTCCGAAGCGGTATTGCAAACCTATAAGCACGTGTTGGCGCGATGTAAGGAAACCATACTCTCCCCGTACCATAAAGTGCTTATTTAATTGATATTGTGTGCCAACCATAAAATTCCACATACTTTTTTGTTTTTTATCCAGCTTATATTGAATTGTTGAATTATCAGCTGTATTGGCTGCATTTTCAGCACTAGCCAGCACTTGTCCGGCAACATTGAGCTTTGTCTGATTTGTAGCCCTTTTTGCAATATTGGCCGGATTTTTTTGTTCAATTGGAGTCAGGCCATCCCACCAATTGTCGAGTTCAGTTTGTGCTTCTCCCACTTTTTGATAACCTATGTCTATTTTGGAATAAATTTCATCGGTATTAAAGATTTCATTAAAAGCCAGGTTTCCTTTTGTGTCGCGATTGACTTTAAGCCTGAATCCGCCAACCCAAAATGAGAGATTGCTTTCTTTCTTTTTTAGGTTGAATGTTTTCCCTATCCGCGGATCGAAAATAAATGTAAATACTGATTTGTCAAGCGCATCAACATCTGTCCAGGTCATATTCATATCAAGCGCCAGCCACCCTCCAAGAAAGCCGGCCGTTGGGGTAATACCAAACCCGAATGTGGTGGTTTGAAACTCCGGATTGGTTTGTATAGAAAATATTTCTTCCGAAGTATCGAGTCTTGGAATCCAGACCCCTACATCTACATTGGTAGTTGAATGTGCCCTGGCCATTATTCCATAGACATTCAGAAAAGGAAAAAGCCATATATCAGGTCTAACATTAATACCCATGCTTTCGGATCCCACGGTATTAAACCTCACCAATTCATCGATATCATACATCTCGCCATTGTTGAAACCAATATTTACATTGGATATAACTATATCTGACTTCTGCCAGATATAGTTTGCCCCTATACCGGCAGAATAAGGTAAATCAAATCCTGAAGCGTGTGCCTTTTCTCCCAGAATTGGTAGTATATATTGATATTCAGTCGAATCATTCTTTTCCTTTTCAAGGTTAGAATATACCTGTGCTATAGTCCCTGTCGATAAGACTAATAAAAATATAATTGTAAATAGTATTTTCATTTTAGTTTTCCTTTATAAATATTGTGTTCCAGTCATTTTGCATATCTACCACAAGCCAGCCATCTTCCCTGGCCTGATCTAATCCTTTATCAAGTTTACCCACGTGTGAGTCTCTATCGTATGCCCACTCCCTGATACTATCTGTATGATGTACATACAAGTTAAAGTTCTTTAGCTTGTTTGATGCTGTCCATTGCATCATGGCTAAATCGCCATCAGAATTACCTGCAGCAAAAACAGGTTTTTTACCTATAATTTTATTAATGTTGATCGGCTTACCTTCTTTATCATCAACAAAATCCATCTCCGGCAATTTTCTGATAACAGGGCTTCCATCATTGTAATCATATTCTGATTTTAATGTACTTCCAATAATTTGTTCACTGGGAATATTATATAGTTCGGAAATTATCGGTCGCATAAAATCAACACCTCCTCCTGATACAATGTAGGTTTTAAAATCGTTTGCCTGTAAATATGTTAGTAACTCCAACATTGGTTTATAGACAAAATCTGTAAATGGTTTTTTCTTCGTTGGATGTTGCGCTGTTTTAATCCAATCTTCTACAATATTTTCAAATTCAGCTTCCGTTACTCCTGAATGAGAAGCCAGAACCAACTCAACTAAACCATGCTCACCTGATTTTGCCAAATCATCTATATTATTCTCTAATACAGCTTTAAATGGCTGCGCTTCTTTCCATTCCGGATGTTCACTTGCCAAAGCTTTAACCCTATCCATGGTGAAGAATAGTTGGAAGTAAGCGGGTTGTTCACTCCAGATGGTTCCATCATTATCAAAAACAGCAATCCGATCTGAAATTTGAATAAAATTTTCACTCTCGGGGTTGGTTACATCCTCTATATACTCGAAAACTGCAGATTTTGCATTTCTTTCATTCCAGGAAGGAAGTGGATCTATAATTTCAGTTGTTTGTGAAACAGCATCCTTATTTAGTTCAGAATTACATGAGACTAAGGCTCCTATAATTAGAATTGCTGCTAGAAGATGGAAATTTTTCATTGTCCTTATTTTATACAAATTAATGAAAAAAAATGCCGCATTATTGCGGCACTTTCTTTTAAACTTATCGATACTAATTATTTAGAACCTCCCTCTTGAAGTTTTTCCATCACTTTATCTAAGCTAAAGCTTGCTGCTTTCATACGAGGAGGATATTCTTTAAAAGTCATTAAGAATCCTCCGACAATATCCTGTGCCGGTACTAATAAAAATACATGGTCTAATAACCAATCATAATAAGTATTAGATGTAATAGTTGCATTTTCATATGGATCTCTTCGTAAATTGAAAATTAGAGGAACTCTCAAGGGAATAAAAGGCTCAGACCAAACTTGCATAGTTCCTGTAGCTCTCTGTTCCATGAAAATCATCTTCCAATCATCATAACGTAATGCGGTTAAATCGCCATCATCAGAGAAATAGAATAACTCATTCCTTGGTCCTTCTTCCGTTTCACCTGTAAGGTGTGGTAAAAAGTTATAGCCATCCAAATGAACTTTAAAATCTCTACCGTTTGCTTTGTATCCCTTTAATAATTTTTCTTTAATATCTGGAGCTCCGGCTGCAGCCAGGAAAGTAGGCATCCAGTCCAATCCAGAAATTAATTCATTTGATATACTTCCCGCCTTAATATGACCAGGCCAACGAACCATAGAAGGTGTTCTCCAACCACCTTCCCAATTAGAGTTTTTCTCACCTCTAAAAGGATTTATTCCAGCATCAGGCCAGGTGTTCTTATGTGGACCGTTATCTGTACCATATTGCACGATTGTATTATCAGCAATGCCAAGGTCATCAAGTATTTTTAACAGTTTACCCACATGCATATCATGCTCAACCATACCGTCTGCGTATTCATCCTGGCCAGAAATACCTCTGTGCTCAGCTTTTACATGAGTGCGGAAATGCATCCTTGTACCATTCCACCATACAAAGAAAGGATTACCTGCTTTCACCTGTTTTTTGATGAATTCTACAGCAGCATCAGATGATTCATCATCTATGGTCTCCATTCTCTTCTTAGTTAATGGTCCTGTATCTTGAATCTGGCCGTCTGCAGTAGAATGAATTACTCCGCGAGGTCCATATTTCTTTTTAAAATCAGGATATTTTTCCGGATCAGGATAATCCTCTAATTCAGGTTCCTCTTCTGCATTCAAATGATATAAGTTTCCATAAAACTCATCAAACCCATGATTGGTAGGGAGATGCTCATCCCTGTCTCCCAAATGGTTTTTACCAAACTGTCCTGTAGCATATCCTTGTTCTTTTAAAAGCTCTGCTATTGTAGGATCTTTTTCTGAAAGACCTTCCTTCGCTCCAGGTAATCCAACTTTACTTAAACCTGTACGGAATACACTTTGTCCGGTAATGAATGTTGATCGACCCGCTGTACAACTTTGCTCTGAATAGTAATCAGTAAACATCATACCTTCATTAGCTATTCTGTCAATATTAGGTGTTTGATAACCCACCAGACCATGGGTGTATGCACTAATATTTGATTGACCAATATCATCACCCCATATTACAAGAATATTGGGTTTCTGATTTTTCTTGCCTCTTTTTTGTCCTTCCACCACAAAAGGCAGAACAAGAATCAGGACTAAAAATGTTAGTTTTCTCATAGATACAATTATTTCAATTTGATTTTAAAGTGATAATAATAGTAAAAATAATGCAATTTCTGCCTTTGAGTAGCATTAATTTGTTGTTACAGATAATAAATGATGTGGTTATTTTATCTTTTTAGAAGGTTTTAAATAACGATAAGGCTAGATTTCTTCAGCACAAAATCTAATAAGTTATTACATAGCAGACTACTAAGAATCTATATCCGATCCCTGGTTATTTTCTCTTAATGCTCTAAACCGCTTTCGAACTTCCGAGGTATATATGCTTCCAGGATATTTTACTAAGAAATCATTATAGATTTCCTGTGCTTTTTCCTTATCCAGAATATGATCTTCATAAAGCAAACCCAGATCATAATAGGCCTTTGCTCCCAAAAGTCCATTACCATATTCATTTACTATTCGAGATAATAAATCAGCTGATTGTGTAAATTCTCCCAGCTTCTTATGAATATCTGCCTTAAGGAATAATAGATCATCGACCAGTTCATGATTTGGTAACATGACTAGAAATTCATCAATTTCAGCTAAGGCTTGCTCTGTTTTATGCTGATAGAGCGTAAGTTCAATATCAGCATACTGCTTTAGCGCTGTAGTGCTTGTATCTAAAGCTGTATTACTTTGAATAAAAATACTCAGGTCTAAAGCATCGTTGGCAATTTCCCTGCTCGTAGCCAGCTTAAGTATATCCAGGTATTCTTGTGCCAGCCTAAAATTTCCACGATAGTAAGCAAGTTTTGCATTTCTAAGCTTGGCTTCGTACCCTAGTGGTGTTTCTTTCATGGTCTTATCAACCTGCGAATAAAGTAAGGCCGATTCCCATGGTTCTTCATTCAAAAGATAAACGTCAGCCAGGTCAAGTTTTGCCTGGGCAACAAGGTTTCTATTTACACGTGGTGACTGAACCAGCTCTTCAATCAAATAAATAGCCGAATCATTATTATCAAGATAATAGGCAAACAATTTGGCCTTATTTAATTGGGCCTGGTTGGCAGAGTAATTATTAGGATATTGGGCAATAAACGAATTATACTCATTAACCAATTTATTGACTTCCTCTCTACTTACCGGATAGCTTGTTTTAACAAGATTTTCACGGGCATTTATTCTATACAATTGAGCCTGAATACCTGTGCCTGAATTACTATAGTTCTCTGCGATATAATCAAAAATTCTAATAGCACTTGAATAATCCTTATTGTTTAATGCTATTACTCCTACATTCAGAATTTTCACTCCACCCATCTGAAGCCTTTTATCAACAGCCCTTGCCTGGATAAATGCCTCGTAAAAATTCTTTTGCTGGAGATTTACCCAGATAAGCATTTCGCCATATATCTCATTATCCGGATTTTCCTGTACCAAGGTGAAAAGCATCCTTTCAAGGTTTTCCATATCTCCGGGTTCAATGAGTATAACTTGAAAAGAATTTTTAACATACCGAAGGCTTCTTGGATTCTGAATGGCAAAATTCAAATATTCTTTGATCATTTTGGGCTTGTTATTAAGAACCCTGTAGATATTAGCGAGATCTATAGAAAAAAGATATGGATCTTTTAATTTCATCCGGGCTGTTTCGAGACCAAGAATAGAATATTCATATAACTGATGAGATAATAAATATTGAACAGATCTTCTTATCTGGTATCGATCATTTGACAGAACATCGATCAAGGCATAAAAATATTTATCTGCTTCCGTTTCTTTGCCCGAACGAATTAATATTAATCCTTTGTCTATTCTGTAATTATTATTTTGAGGATAATATTTAATGGCACGATCTATATATTTACTCGCTTCATTATAATCGTCTAAATCCAATAAAATTGTAAAATAATTTTCATGAATAGCGGGTATGTTGTTAGGCTTCCTGGCCAGTTTATCATATATAGATTTTGCTTTATCAACTTCGCCCATTTTATAATATTCATCAGCTAATTGCCAGCCGGGTTGAGCCTGTGCAACACCACCGGTAATTATTAATAAACTTGCGAAAACAATATGACTATATTTTATTAACATATATTCTATGCTATAATATTATATTTAAATTATTAATTAAAATCTATTATAAATTATTAGCACTGTGAATTTGTGGATAATTATTTTTAAATCATTTGGTATTTCAGAAACTTGGTTGCCATAATACTTATACGCATAAGTAAACATGGTTGTTAACACTTAAACTTTTGAATATCAATATATTATTTTTAAAATTTAATATTGTTGATAAAGTAGATGGTGGATAAATAATTGCTAATCTTGAAGTGTATAACTATGGTACAATTATTTATTATTTAATGTTCTTCAGATAATAAGCTATCAATTTCAGTTTTGTCAACCTTGCCATTATATACTCGTTAATAAGTAATTGTTTATTAACAATGTTATTAACATATATATGGACAATAAACAGATGTGTTGACTATTAGAAAGACAGATCTAATGTGATTTCCCAGTTGGCTCGGATGGCTGTTTTACTGTTACCGTCCGGATCTGTATACAGAATTACTTTTTCTGCTGGCTTGTTTTCTAGAATGTTGGCTATATCCCACTTACCATTCTCATTTTCATCTACCAATATACGAACTAAATATTCTCCAGGTCTTACTTCCTTAAAGGTGTACGACTTACCATTCAGTTGTTCTTTTACAACCTTAAAGTTTTTATCCAGTAACTGAATAAAGAATGATTTATGTTCTGTATTAATTGATCCTTTCAATAATCCCAATGTGGATGGCTTGTTGAATTTTAAATCTGAACTGATATGTTCTGAAGAATCGTCTTCAATGCTTAAAAATGAAGCTAATGGAAAATCCAACATATATTTACTTACAGATTTAACACTACCTCTTCCCCCTCTACCTGGTGTTTTCTTTTCCTGTTTCTTATTAAGACTATCTAATATAGGTTTAGGAATATCAATTTCAAATGAAATAGAATTTTCAGCAGTGTCTAATTTATATGTCATTGAATCATAAACAAAAAATTGCTGTAATGTATCTATCTTGATAGAAATGCTATCTAGGTATAAGTTTTTGAGAGGTTTATCAAATTTGATTTCTCCTGTAATCTTTTTACTGATTAATGATGAATTGAGATTCTGAACCTCTGCGTTAAACTCATCTGCTTTTCTGGATGATTCAGGAAACTTGAGGTAAAATGTATCTTGTGCTATAAATCCTAAAGAATCTTCTACTGTGGCAAAAATTTTAAGACTGTCAGGTATTTCAAAACTTTTATAAATCTTAAGACCTTTTCTTTCATCATCAAATTTATAATGTAATGTACTGTCGTTTTCTGCTTTCAGATCAGCCTTCATAAGATATTTATTAGCTATCATCATAAAATATCTTCCCGATGATCTTGTTCTTAGAATCTCTAAGGTATCGATATTTAAAAATTGCTGCTCAAGAGTATCGGCTACAATGGTAGTATCGAGTTCAAGAAGTTGAGGTAAAAATGAATATGCTTCCCTGTCTGACTGACAGGTTAGGTTTTTGTTGGAATCATCGAAAGCATAAATCCTGTATTGTCCATCTTTAATATTTTTGAAACGGTAATTACCTTCCTTATCAGTTTTTGCAAAATAGTAAGGAGGGCCTGTAAAAATATCAAGGGTGTCGTCTACACTGTATATTCCTACAGTTGCTTTAGAGATTGGTTTTCTTGTACTTAAATCCAGAAGATGTCCAGAGATTTCAAGGGTATCTAAAAGGTTTCCTGTACTAAAAGCAATCTGTAAATTTTCTGCAGGATTCTTTTCTGTGATATCAACTAATCCTTCTCTAAAATTTAGTGTGTAAGTAGTACTATCATTGAAAGGATCTTCGAATTTAAGAAAGATGGTTTTCTTCTTAATGCTATACTCATACTCTCCATCAATCCTGGGCGTAATGATCAGCTGTTCTTTTATGCTCTTAACATCAATGAATTCATTAAAAGTTAATTGAATTTCCTGGTTTTGAAAATTCCTCTGCCCATCCTTGGGTATTGACTCTAATAATAATGGCGGATCTTCATCTTTTGGGCCACCGGTTGGTTGTATCCGGTTAGCACATCCCCAAATTATGAATAGAAATAATATGTATAGATACTTAATCTTCAAGATTTCTGATTATATAAATTAGACTTGAAAAATCCTTACTTTTAATAGCATAAGTATTTGATAATAAGCCAGTTATAAAGGATTTTATATATTTATTTCTTCCAGACTGCTGCTTATTACTTAAAAGACTAATATAGAATGAATCGAGCCACATTGGTAATGTTTCTACAACTTTCAGACCATGTTTTTCAAACAGATGCTTAAGTGAATTTTGGTTGAAATGATAAAGGTGTCTGGGTACGTCATACGCTGCCCAATATTCATTAAATACTTTTTCTTCATAGGCCTCATAGTTGGGTACAGCTATTATCAGGGTACCCTTCTTCTGCAACCTTTTCTTTAGTTGGGTGATTGTATCATTCAGATCGGGTAGATGTTCCAGTACATGCCACAAGGTTATCACCTCAAATTCACCATTATTGATTTCAGATATGTCCTGGTAGACATTACCATTAAGTAATTGATTGGCTTGGTTTCTTGCAAGGTCGTTGGGTTCTATACCGCTTACCTGCCAGTTATGATTTTTACATTGTTCGAGGAAATGTCCGGTCCCACAACCTACATCAAGTATTTGTTTATTGATGGCATAATTATTTACAAGTCTGCGTTTACTACCCAGGGTAAAACTCCTGGCTATTTTATAAAGGCTGTTTACCAATGAAGTACTTTCATTAGCATGCGATATATATTCTTCAGAATCGTAGTAGCTACCAAGTTCTTTGTCATTGGGTCTTGGATTCGTAAATCTGAGTCCGCATTTTGAGCAACTATTAATATTGAACTCCTTCCCTGATACGAGATAATCTTTGGCAGTAAGAATATTGGTGATTTCTTTACTATTACAGACAGGGCATTGATCTAGTTGAACCATACTCATCTATTAAGGTAAACCATGAGTACTGAAATATCTGCAGGTGATACACCACTGACCCTGCTTGCCTGTCCAAGGTTAATTGGTTTAATTGTCTTCAGCTTTTCCCTTGACTCTGCACTCAATGCTTTGATAGCATCATAATCGAAATCTTTATCAATTTTTTTCTGATCAAGGCTTTCCATTTTTATAGCCAGCTGTCTTTCCTTTTCGATGTAGGTGTCATACTTAACTCTTATTTCGGCTTGCTCAATTACATCCTGGCTAAATGAAGAAAGATGCTCATCAACATCAGAGCCTAATTGTCTTGCCTGACTAAGGCCTATTTCCGGACGAAGAATAATTCTCTTAACACTGCTTCCTTCTTTAAGCGTAGCCGTATTTAGTTCAGCTAGTTTATCATTAACAACGGCCGGTCTAAGTTTTAATTTATCTAAATCGCCTATTAGCTGATCTACATTTTTCTTTTTATCCAACATCTTGTTTAACCTGTCTTCACTAGCTAATCCAAGATTATACCCCAGCTCTGTTAACCTTAGGTCGGCATTATCTTGTCTTAAAAGAATTCTAAATTCTGCTCTGGAGGTAAACATACGATAAGGTTCTTCAGTTCCTTTATTGATTAGATCATCAATTAGCACACCAATGTATGCTTCGGATCTTTTAAGGATAAACGGCTTAAGCTGATTTATTTTATTATGAGCATTAACACCCGCCATAAGTCCCTGGCTGGCGGCCTCTTCATAACCTGTTGTTCCGTTAATCTGACCGGCAAAGTATAAGTTTTCTATCAACCGGGTCTCCAGTGTGAGATTAAGTTGGGTTGGAGGAAAGTAATCGTATTCTATGGCGTAGCCGGGTCTGAACATTTTAATGTTCTCAAAACCCGGTATTCTGGTTAGTGCTTTATACTGTACATCCTCAGGCAAGGACGTAGAAAAGCCATTGATATAAACTTCTATGGTGTTCCAACCTTCAGGCTCTACAAATATTTGATGCC
>JBDLIU010000084.1:0-16188 GCA_039714715.1 Bacteroidota bacterium | reverse complement strand
CTCATACTGGGAAAGGCCTTATCCGGAGGGGTATATCCTGTATCTGCTGTTCTTGCTGATGATGATATAATGAACGTAATCAAACCAGGCCAGCACGGTTCTACTTTTGGAGGAAATCCTTTGGCAGCTAAAGTTGCGATAGCCGCACTTGAAGTAATCAAAGAGGAGAACCTTGCGGAGAATTCAGAAAACCTTGGAGAAAGATTCAGAAACAGGATGCAAAATCTGGTTGAATCATACGAAATTGTTTTGGCAGTACGTGGCAAAGGATTACTTAATGCAGTCTTAATTAATGATTCGCCAGAAAGTTCTACCGCCTGGGATATTTGTGTTGCTTTAAAGGAAAATGGTTTGCTTGCCAAACCAACACATGGTAATATAATCAGGTTTGCTCCTCCATTGGTGATGAATGAGGAACAACTTGAGGAGTGCTGCGAAATAATTGAAAAAACAATTAAAGACTACGTGACGCGATAGATCTGCTATTTATTATACCGGAACTTATTCAGATTGTTCTGTTTTGGGGTTATCCTGATTAGTATAATATATCTTGTTTACATAAAAAACCCTTCTGTTAAGTTTTACGCCACTATCTCTTAGATTTTTTATTCTCTGCATCCCATATGCAATAAAATTATGCCCATACCATTTTTCCAATCCGCCTATGTCTGAATAACTGTTTGTATTAGCAACATCATCCCCAAAAGAAAGTTTAACATTATCAAACGATTTCCCTTCTAATACTTTGCCCCCGCTAATCACCTTTGTTCTGATTTCATTATTGTATAAATAAAGCAGAATCACTTTATCATTCACTACATCAGCATGAACAAATTGTTCCAGGCTGAATGTCTGTACATCTTCAATCTCAAAGCTATTATCCCATAACATTTCACCTTTTTTATCAAAACCAACTATTACTGCATGAGTGTATTTATAACCGGCAAAAGAAGAAATTCCATAGTTGTTCCCTTGATATCTCCCATAATTACCTCCATAATATCCATAATTACCATAATAGCTGTTATTCTCATATTTAGGATAGAACGCTTCCCCTATCATAATATAAGCACCATCATTCTCTATCACATCATGAACCAGAAGACGGTAATTAAACCTTGCCTTTTTACCTTTTATTTTTTTTCTTGAAATTCTTTTTGAAACCCTGCTCTGCCGCTTGGCTCTCATGTAAGTAAAAAAATTCTCAAGATCTACATAATCAAAATATCCAAGTTCCTGTTTTTCATTCTCCCTGTGTCTGGCAATAAATAAACCCCTTGAATAATCTGATCTACGCATACCATATGTGCCACAAACCAGATTGTCATCATTACCTGTATTGGCAATTCTGCCAAAAATCAAACCTGTTTCATCTTTCGGCTCAAACACATAATTATAAAGGTACTCCCCATCACTGCTATAGGTTTTCAGTGCCAGGGTGTTTTGTTTATCCAGCGTACGGGTACTTACAAGCATTTTTATTAAATCACCTTCTACTTTCAATTGCACAATTTCAGTTCTATTACCAAAAATGCCTGGTAACACCCTGGTCTTTTTTGTTTCGAGATTATAGTGGATTACCACGGGATTGTTATTATAATATCCTCCAATAATGGCAGCTGTTTCCGACATCTCAAACTCACGCAATTCGATCGAAACCAGGTTTTTTATACGATGATAAGTTGTGTCTCCAGTTGTTGCATTTAACTGGATTAACATTAAATCGTGGGTGTTGTACTCTGCTATTTCAAATAGTAATGAAAAATTACCTGAGTGATAATCATATCCTCTGTATTCGTAGTCCAGGTCAATATAATATTCCTCCGACCAGTCCTCATTCAAAGCTGTATCCAGTTTAATAAATTGCCAAAGCTCGTGCCCGGATTTGAATTTATCCATAGCCCTGTAAAGCAACACGCCATTCTCTTCCCCCGGTAAGACATCAAAACTTTCATCGAATAAGTCCAGCTCAACCTCGTAACGGTTAGGTTGCTTTACTTGCGCATATCCTGCAAAGGATGATAATATGATAACCAAAGAAAAGATTAACCTCATGTAAGCAACACTCTGTATGGTAATATTACAGTTTACGAATTCTAACGAAATTTGTTAGAACCAGATTTACAATATTGAGAGCTAAAATAAAATTAATTTTAATTCTATGTATAATTGTTAATGTCATTCATCCTGTCTTGAAGTTAATGAGTAATAAGAAAATATTAAAAATACTTAATCTAATACGAAAGCACCTCGAACTTCATGGTGAAAATGATTTCAAGATTCGAACCTATCAAAATACAATACAAAGACTTGAAAGGTTACACGAACCATTAGAAGAAAAAGATGAATCCAGCTTACAGGATATTGAAGGGATAGGCAAATCTATGGCCGCCACAATCAGGGAGATAGTCGTATCAGGGTCTTCTCTTACCCTTCAACAACTGGAATCTGAAACACCAGATGGCATAAAGGAAATAATGCGATTCAGAGGGATCGGGCCAAAAAGACTCCATCAGCTATGGGAAGAATTTAATGTAACAGATAAAGCGTCATTGAAAGAGCTTCTTGAGTCAGGCCAGTTGGCTTCTGTTAAAGGATTTGGGCCAAAAACCATTGAAAGCACAGCGAAGGTTGTGGATTTTATTTTTGAATCGGAGGGTAAGATTCTCTATGCTGATGCTGAAAAAATCGGAAATCTTATAATCAACAAACTAGTTGAACAATTGCCAGAGGCGAGGTTCAGTTTTGTTGGCAAATTAAGAAGAAAATGGGAAGTAATTGATAATATCGAAATCCTGGCCGATCAACCAATCCCAAAATTAGTTCCTGTATTGGAGAAAATATCATGGCTCAAAATGGACAAAAAGAAATCAGGGCCATTTAGTTGGAAAGGTAGATCTGCCCAAGAACTCGATATTGAAGTAACTGTATATTCATCACCAGTTGATAAGTTTTACAATAACCTGATACTTAAAACTGGTTCGCCTGAACACCTGAATACCACTCTTAGTGAAAAGAGCTTGAAAGAATCCGTAAACCAGCAAAACTGGCCTGATGAACAAGCCTGTTATGAAGCAGCAGGGCTTTCCTACTGCGAACCAGAAATTCGAGAAGGAGACTGGGAGGTCGCAATGACTGTTGAACATAAATTACCGGAAATTGTTGAGTTAAAAGATTTGAAAGGTGTTATTCATAATCACAGTGTTTATAGCGATGGACAGAACACTTTAAGGGAAATGGCTTATGCATGTATAGCAATGGGATATGACTACCTTGGGATAAGTGACCACAGTAAGGCAGCCTCTTTTTATGCCAATGGCATGTTTGAAGAAACTGTAGCTAAACAACAATCAGAAATTGACCAGCTTAACAAAGAATTAGATCCCTTTAAAATTTTCAAAGGAATTGAAGCTGATATATTGGCTGATGGTGCTCTTGATTACGATGAAAAGACCTTGTCAACTTTTGATTTTGTTGTTGCTTCTATTCACTCAGGTCTGAATATGGATAAGCAAAGAGCTACTGAACGATTAATAACAGCTATTGCCAATCCATATACCACTATGCTTGGGCATATGACCGGAAGATTACTTTTGGAAAGACAAGCTTATCCTGTTGACCATGAGGCTGTAATTAATGCCTGTGGTGAATTTGGGGTGATCATCGAGATTAATGCACATCCATCCAGGTTAGATATTGACTGGCGATGGATACGTAAAGCCTTAGACAAAGGGATTATTCTAAGC
The DNA here is from genome assembly GCA_039714715.1 of Bacteroidota bacterium. GTDB lineage: Bacteria > Bacteroidota > Bacteroidia > Cytophagales > Cyclobacteriaceae > S012-113. Next base: position 12,442 of record JBDLIU010000084.1, on the reverse strand, counting down.
ATCAACCCTGATGCCCACGAAATAGCCGGCTTTGATGATATGCGGTACGGAGTTCATATTGGTCGCAAGGGTGGGCTTACGAAAGAACAAACCTTTAATGCCTGGTCTTTAGACAAGGTTGAATCTTATTTTTCAGAAAGGAGAAAATAGTTTCAGAATCAACTACAAAATATACTTACTCAAGTCCTTATCTTTAACCAGACCATCCAGTTTATCATTAACCATTTCTTTGGTAATAGATATTTTGGCATTAGGGCCAATAACTTCAGGCACATCATAAAGGAATTCATTTAGTAGTTTGCTCATTACAGTACTCAATCTACGTGCTCCGATATTTTCAATTTCTTCATTAATATGAAATGCTGTAGCTGCTATTTCCTTCAAAGCTCCATCTGTGTACGTTAAGTCAACCTGCTCCGATTCAAACAAAGCATGATACTGTTTGGTAAGTGCTGTTCGAGGTTCCTTAAGAATATGGTAGAAGTCATCCTCTGATAAGTTCTCCAATTCAACCCGGATCGGGAAACGACCCTGCAATTCTGGTATCAGATCCGATGGCTTCGCCACATGAAATGCCCCTGCTGCAATAAACAATACATGATCGGTTTTAACCATACCAAACTTAGTGCTTACCGCAGAACCTTCCACAATTGGTAATAAGTCTCTTTGTACTCCCTCCCGGCTAACATCAGGACCTCTGCCTTTCTCGCTGGCACCTGCAATCTTGTCAACCTCATCAATAAAGATTATACCCGAGTTTTCAGCTTTTGTCAAGGCTTCTTCCTTCACCTCATCCATGTCAATCAATCTTGCCGATTCCTCTTCCAGTAGAATATTCCTGGCCTCGGCAATGCTAACCTTGCGCTTCTTTTGCTTCTTGGGCATCATATTACCAATCATCTCTTGCAGGTTAATCATCGAAGCTTCATCCATCATTCCGCCCCCAATCATACCAACACCAGAATTAGCTGCCTGCTGTATTGTTATATCTATTTTCCTGTCTTCCAGCTCTCCGTTTCTGATCTTTTCACGAAACCTTTCCCTGGTTTTCTCATTCAACTCTCTGTCTGTAGTAGGTTCTTTATCCGGAATTGTGGTTGAAACTTGCCCAGTTGGAGCTTTCATCGGAGGGATAAGTGCATCCAAAATAAGTTCTTCTACAATCTGTTCTGCTTTTTCTTTAACTTCCTCCTGCTTAAGCTTTTTCACCAGAAGAACAGATTGGGCCACCAAATCACGCACCATGCTCTCCACGTCTCTACCCACATAGCCAACTTCAGTAAATTTTGACGCTTCCACTTTCACAAATGGGGCATCAGCTATACGAGCCAACCTACGGGCAATTTCTGTTTTACCCACACCTGTAGTTCCTATCATTAATATATTATTCGGCATAATCTCTGACTGAAGATCAGATTTCACCTGCATACGCCTCCAACGATTCCTCAAGGCAATAGCCACATTCTTTTTCGCGTCATCCTGCCCGATTATATATTTATCAAGCTCCTTTACTATCTGCTGAGGTGTTAAATATGAATTATTCATTTCCTTATTTTTTCAATTTGATTTGTGAAAGATCAGCAGACAGGGTAAAAGTATTGGTGTTCCCCGATACATGATACCCTCCATAAGCATAATCCAGATTAAAATTCTTTATTGAGATGGCTGTCCCAATTGAGAATCCGCTGAATCCTCCTCTGTTTTCCAATTTAAGTTCTTGCCTTCTTAACTGATTGTATCCTGCTAAAATCGATACATGATCATTAATTATTATTTCTGCTCCTACCACTACATGCCTGAACATGTTATCCAGCGTAGTGTTCAATGTGTGTATTTCCGGCTCCTCATACATAAGATCCCATTTATGCAGCTTATGCAATGTAAGAGAAAACCTTACAGACAAATGTTCTGGTTTAATTGATGTCCCCAGTTGAACATCAAAGGGCAAGTCAGTTTTACTGGTTGATGAAAATTCACTCGTTACGATTCCCAGGTTTCTTACTACCATGCCTACTGTAAATTCTTTTTCAGGATGAATAAAAACACCTCCCAGATCAAACATTAAAGCATTCCCATTATACCCACTAATGCTTGTATTTGAGAATTTTATGGTAGCGCCAAGCCTGAAGTTATTCGCTTGCCTTGCATGTGTTGCACTGATAGTGAAATCTGCCGGGCTAAACTCGACTGTTGGTGAGCCTGTATTATCATACCCCTGAATTGTACCATAGGCAACATATTGAATCCCTGCACCAAAGCTCCCCAGTTCATCAATATTGAAACTATAATTAATATTGCTCAAATTTGCCCCTCCTGGCAAAAAACCATAACTAAGTGCCAGATTATTATTTAGTTCTTCTCTCAGCAAAGCAGGATTGTACAGGAAGTATCCCTGCCCACCTTTCATTAAAGAAGCATTCACTCCTCCCAGGCCTGCAATTCCTGCAAATGCAGGCTGCTGCAGTGATGTAAACGACTGACTTGACTGACCAAACAGGTCAGCTGTAATCAAAACAAACAACAGGATAACTGGAATTTGTTTAATATTTCTATTTACAGTCTTCAGGTATAACAAATTCAATAGGATTCTTAACTTTTTCTTTCAATAACGCTTCTTTCAGTACGTCATCAACTGTTTCTACATATTTAATGGTAATTCCCTTTAAATATTGTTCATCAATCTCACCAATATCACGTTCATTTTTCCTGCTGAGCAAAATCACCTTTATTCCAGCTCTTCTTGCTGCCAGTACTTTCTCTTTTATTCCTCCAACAGGAAGCACCTTCCCCCTCAATGTTATTTCACCAGTCATAGCCAGATGATTTTTTACTTTCCGCTGGGTGAAAATCGATGCTAACGAGGTAAGCATTGTAATACCTGCTGAAGGGCCATCCTTAGGAACTGCGCCTGCGGGTACATGGATATGAAGATCATAATGATCGAATACCCGATACTCAATATTCAACTTTTCGGCATTAGATCGCAGGTATGATAAAGCAGCCATTGCAGACTCTTTCATTACATCTCCTAATTGTCCGGATATGGTAAGTTTCCCTTTTCCCCTGCTCACACTGGATTCTACGAATAAAATCTCTCCGCCAACAGAAGTCCAGGCCAAACCGGTTACTACACCGGCTGTTTTATTATCCTGATAAAGTTCCTTATCAAAAACCTCTATGCCTAGAGCTTTTACTACCTCCTTAGGTGTGATTGTCTTCTCATAAGGTTCTTCCAACGCAACCGATTTCGCTACCTGGCGGATAACACTTCCCAGCTTTCTTTCATTACCCCTCACCCCTGATTCGCGGGTATATCCCTCGATTACCTTAACAATGCCTGCTTTGCTGAATTTCACATCAGATTTTTTCAGGCCGTGTTCTGCAATTTGTTTTGGTATCAGGTGTTTTTTGGCAATCTCTATTTTCTCTTCCAGCGTATATCCATTAATCTCAATAATCTCCATCCTGTCTCTTAATGCAGGATTGATCGTATCAAGTGAATTGGCCGTTGCAATAAATAAAACTTTCGACAGGTCATAATCCAGCTCCAGGTAGTTATCATTAAAGGTGCTGTTTTGTTCAGGATCCAATACTTCTAACAGTGCAGAGGAAGGATCTCCTCTAAAATCAGAGCTTACTTTATCTATCTCATCTAGAATAAATACCGGATTAGAAGATTTAGCTTTTTTTATGTTTTGCAGAATTTTACCAGGCAGAGCGCCCACATAAGTTTTTCTGTGTCCTCTTATTTCGGCTTCATCATGTACACCACCAAGTGACATTCTGACATACTTTCTTTTCAATGCCCTTGCAACCGAACGACCCAGCGAAGTTTTACCCACACCAGGAGGGCCATATAAACATAATATTGGCCCTTTCATATCATTTTTAAGTTTTAGAACAGCAAGGTATTCAATAATCCTGTTCTTAACTTTCTCAAGGCCATAATGATCTGCATCCAATATTCTTCTCGCCCTATTAAGGTCAAAGTTATCAGCTGTTGTCTCATCCCATGGTAACTCCAGCAGAAGTTCTACATAGTTCATGGCTACCGGAAATTCAGCCGCTGCCGGATTGACCCTTTGAATTTTTTCTAACTCCTTATAAAAGTGTTTAGCTGTAGCTTCAGGCCACTTTTTTTTCGCAGCCCTTGCCTTTAGTTCTTCAACTTCCTGGTCAGGCCCATCAAAGCCCAGTTCATCCTGCAATACCTTCATTTGGGCACGGAGATAATAATCCCGCTGTTGCTGATCTATATCTGATGAAACCTTTTTGTGAATTTCCTGCTTCAATTCAAGAACATCTATCTCCTGCAACATAAATGACAGCAACATATCGGCTCTTTTTTTACCATCATTCACATCTAATAACCTTTGTTTGTCAACTACATCGACATTTAGGTTTGATGATAGAAAGTGTGTTAAAAACGCAGGATTGTTAATATTATCCAATGCTACCTGCGCTTCCTGTGGTATTTCCGGATTTAAGGTAAGTATTTTACTGGCTGCTTCTTTCAATGAAGAAACCATGGCCGCAGACTCCTTGTTATTCTCCTTTAAAGCATTCCTGTCTTTCAGGTACTGAACTTTAGCAGTAATATATGGATTAGTCTCAACATATTCCTTTACCTTATATCTCTGCTTACCTTGAATTATTATGGTTGTGTTTCCATCAGGTAACACCAGCATCTTCAAAATCCTGGCCAGTGTACCAATCTTATATAGATCAGCTACCTGAGGCTCTTCAGTAGGATTTTTTTGAGCCAAAACACCTATCAACCTATCTCCATTATAAGCCTTTTTTACCAATTTAATTGACTTCTGCCTTCCTACGGTAATTGGTATCACCACACCAGGAAATAGCACAGTATTTTTTATTGGTAAAATTGGAATGTTATCTGGAGCATCTTCTTCAGGCTCTGTCTCATCATCCATCGAAACTAACTGGATTAAATCTTCACTATCATCCTGGTTAAGTTCCGTTAATTTAAACTCGTCTAAAATTGGTTTATACTTTTTCTTCATCCTCGCTCAATGTCAAAATGGCATGAAAAACACCTATTTATTACCGTAATTCATGGCCCCCCTTATACTTCAATACCTATGCCAATATTTTTTTTTCTGCATTTTATTCATTTTCTTGCTAATATCACACGAGATTTACGATTTAGTAAGGAACAACGTGAAAAGATCATATTTAATAGCAATCATTCTAATGGGGTCTGTGCTGACTGTAACAGCACAGGACAATCTTGATATCCATAAGGATACCACAGTTACTAAGGCATTTACTTATGGGAGCTCTGATCTTTTCGATTTCCATAACATTAACAGGATACCATACTATTATAATCCTAACGCAATTCGCAAAATAAGGCATTATGAAAATAAGAGGGATTGGGATAAGCTATACCCTTTATTAAGGGATTATGTTTCATCTTTTGGCATTGAGAATTTCTATAAATCTACGTATTGGTTATGGCGACTGGCAAAATTAACCGAGTTGTTTGGTGATCAGGATGAAGCAGAGCATTTGTACAACATTGCCTTAAAGCATTACACAGAGAATATTAATGTTAATGAAATTGAGCTTTTTTATGACTCAGTAGCTCAGCATGCTCAGGATTATTATGTGCCTGTTGACTATTATTATGAACTTGTGAGTTACAGACAACTTGTAGACACATTAAGACCACCACGAGGCATGTTGCTTAACATGGGCCGAAAGATTAATTCAACTCGAGCAGACTATGGCCCTTCCTTAAGCAAAGATGATAATCTCTTGATCTTTACAACAAAGAGAGACGTTTCCCTTAACCCGATGGATCCTGAACCCATTGAAAACATTTATTATAGTGTTCTTGATATAGATATGTGGACGGAAGCTAAACCTCTTGAAGGAGTTAATTCTGGACTCAATGAAGGATCTGCTATTTTAAGTCGTGATGGTAAAATGATCTTCTTTTCCAAATGTGAGGCTCCTGGTGGATTTGGAGGATGCGATATCTATACCGGAATTCTAAAGGAAGACAGCACCTGGGGCGAATTCCTGAATATGGGCCCTGCGATAAATAGTAATGGATGGGATTCACATCCTGCCCTGTCACAATCGGAAGACACATTGTTCTTTACTTCTGACAGGATTGGCGGTTTTGGCCTTTCCGATATATATATCAGTATAAAAGATGAGAATGGTGATTGGCTAAAAGCTATCAATGCAGGTCCTATTATCAATACACGACAAAACGAGGTAAGCCCTTTTTATCATCCAAAGGAAAAAGTGCTGTACTATAGTTCAAACGGACAATTACTGAATTTTGGAGAATTTGATATTTATAAAACTACAAACCAAAATGATAATTGGATTGAACCCAAAAACGTTGGACCATTGGTAAATGGGCCAGGAAGTGAGTTTTACTTCACTATCGATAGTAAATCTGAACAGTTATATTATGCCAGATCGGCAGAAAACAACCTTGAAAACCTTGATTTATATTCTTTTCCATTGCCCATGGAAGCACAACCACGTGCTACAACAAAGCTTACAGGGCAGATCAATAATGATTCAACCGGGATGCCGGTCCAGGGTATTGTTTCAATCATTGACCTGGACAATGGTATTGAGGTGGCCCCAAGGTTTTTAAAACCAGATGGCACTTTCGAATTTGATTTAATTAATAACAATAATTATCTCATAATCGTTCAGGGAGAATCTTTCTTCAGAGTCGCAGAAGTATTCAAACTGGAGGATGATACTGAAATAACAGCTGGGGTTAAACCAACTTCAACCAAGATCAAATTTGAGTCTATTGTTTTTGGGAACGGAGAAGCCATCCTGCTCCCTGTAATGTACGATGACCTGGATAAGATTATTGACTTTATGCTTGATAATCCTGATTTTAACTTAAAAATCAATGGGCACACTGACAGTGATGGCCGGGAAGAGTTCAACCTTTCTCTATCGCAACAGCGAGCAGATGCTATTATGGAATACCTTGTATTTTTCGGTAATATAGACGAGTCCAGGATTACAGCCAAAGGATATGGAAGTTCACAACCTATTATAAAAGATCACTCAGAACGGGCAAAAGAGTTAAACCGAAGGGTTGAATTTGAGTTATTTAGAGAATAATAGTGAACATAATTGAGTTGTTTCAAGAATAAATTGAACAAAACTCGACAATTAAGTATATTTATCCCCTGTAACCTCAGCCACCATTATGAAAAAAATAAATTTATTGAGGATAGGTATAATCGTTGTCATTACACTGATTTTCTATTTCATCTTACTCAATACTATTGTTTATTTCGAAAAACAAAATCCTGATTCAGGAATACAATCTCTTTATGATGGATTGTGGTGGTCATTGGTAACATTAACTACTGTTGGATATGGCGATCTGGTTCCAACTACGGAAGGTGGAAGAATAATTGGATTTTTCTTCCTTTTTGGAAGCCTTTCTGTATTCGCTATTTTAATTGGACAAATCACTAGTATTATGAACACTATTGCAGAGAACAGAAAATTAGGACAGTATGGAACAAACCTAAAAAATCATGCTGTTATTGTTGGGTGGAACTCTTTTGGCAAGACAGTAACAGATCAATTAATCGGTGCCGGTAAACACGTGGCCGTAATTACCAAAACAAAATCAAACATCGATTTTATTAAAGAAAATTATCCCTCATCCAACGTTTTTGTACTCTATACTGATTATAATACTATTGATCATCTACATAAAGCTAATATTGAACAATCAGCTATTGTGTTTATTAATCTTGAGGATGATACTGAAAAACTTGTTTACATCCTAAACCTTAAAAAGACATTTAACAAGCTTAAATATATTGTTTCACTCGATAATGCAGATCTAAAACAAACCTTTATTACTGCAGGTGTAACATATGCTCTCTCAAAAAACGAAATCGCTTCAAAATTATTAGCCTCCTATATTTTTGAACCTGATGTAGCCACTTTCAATGAAGAAATCATAGCAGTTGCAGAAGATGAAAAATTATATGACATCAAACAATATGAAGTTGTAAAAAACAATCCTTATGTTGGTATGCCCTATGAAAAGGTGTTTTTTGATCTTAAAAGGGCAGCCAATGCTGTATTAGTTGGAATTGTGAAATGCCAGGATGATCATAGAGTCCTTTTGAAAAATCCGGAAACAGATGTTACTGTCGAAGTAAAAGATTATCTGCTTCTACTCATAAACGGCTTTGCTGAATCGAAAATTGAAGGTTTATTCCAAACTAAAGAAGGACTAATTGATTAGTCGACCATGCACCTGAAGCTTCATTTATTATTGTTTTTAACCATTTCGTTTGGACTTGCCCATGCTCAACAAACTGATTCGTCTGAAGCATTAAGATTAAATATCCAGCAATATCTTGAAAACCCCGCCGTGAGTAAGGAGCAAAAAATTGACACCCTTACTTATCATTTAAACCTAGCCAAACAAAACCTGAATACCATTGATATTGTTTTTGCCTATCAAAATCTTGCTGCAATAAATTATGATCGGGGGAACGCTAACGAAGCACTTAGGTATTATAAACTATATGTGCTGGAAGTTGAAAGATTAAGTGATATCACAGATATCAGGAAGCAGGATTTTGAGGTAAGTCTATATAAGAATGAAATTAAAGCCCTTAGTGAGAAAATTATAACGCTTGAAAATGAAATAGAAGACCTTGAATCTACAAAAGAAGATTATTTCAAAAGTAATTACTTAATCTATCTTGGATTACGCATTGTGGGTTTAATTGCTGCTGTACTGTTTCTTGGCTGGATATATATACAGTTCAAAAACCGAAAGAAAGTTAAAGAATCAGTGCTGGAGAAAAAGGAAGAAAAGGACCAAAAGCTTTCTGAGCTATTAGTGAATACCAGAGAACAGCTTAATCAATTACAAACCGAACTAAACCTATCTGATATACTGATTCAATATAGTATCCCGGAACCCCAAGCATACTTCGATCAGAATAAATCGATCAGAAAGAAATTCCTCCTTCATCAACCAGTGAAACTGGCTGGGGGTGATGGGTTTTATTTGCAGTCAGTAAAACAACAAACAGTAATTGCCATCTTTGATGCCCCGGGGCATGGTGTTTCGGGAGGCCTTTTGAGCTCACAGATAGCAAAACAAATTGATACACTTGTTGTAAAACATGGCATTTTCTCCCCTGCTGTATTGCTACAGCAGTTGGAATCTAAAATAAGAAGTTTATTCCCTGCCGGGATACCATTTTTAGGAGGTGTTAAAATTGGTATATGCTTATATAACTCTGCGAACAAAACTATTGTTTTTGCAGGAGCCAACATAAACTTAATAGTGATTCATAAAGGAATTATAAACAGATACCGCGGTGAACAGCAAATGATTTTAGAGAATGATGAGCAGCTTGATTTCCCTAATGATACAATTGATGTACATAAAGGAATGAATTTATACTTAAGTACAGATGGTTTTTGGAGTCAAAAAGGGGGACATGAAATAAAACCTTTTGGAATCAATGCTTTTGAAAAAGCTCTAGAGTCGATGTCTCCTCAATCAATAAAAGAGCATGGTGCCATCTTATCCAAAATTCTGGCAGACTGGAAAGGTGGGAATGATCAGGATGATGATATCCTGGTGTTTGGATTTGGGTTTTAAATACACGTTTTTTTTAATATTAATTTTCATTTTCGGGCATTCCATCCCAATTTCGAACGTTAACTTTTAACAAAATTGCCCGTATAATGCATTAGAAGGATTGGCATAAACCTTGTTTATGATAAGATATAACTTCAGTTAAGATGAATAAGCTACATTCGGTGAAAACCACGTTTCAACTTACCTTCACGGACACGCAATATGAGCATGCTAAAGCTTACGTAGAAGATATGAAAAACCACCCCAAAAGAGTATTCTGGATTGGTAAAGAAGGTAAAACTGATGAAGAGCTAATATTGTCGCAAATTGCGCACAGAATACTGTCAGGATTTTATAATAACTATGACCCCACCTTTGCCAGAACCCAGATCCGGTCAATGGAGAACAGTGGTTTATAACCTTTCCAGCACCTTTTTTATTAATGAATCTATTGTTGGATAAGGATTCTTAGTAAATGTTCCATCAATTCTATTCGCAATTACGGCATTCACGCTCAGCATTTCATGACCCAACATTCTGGCCATCGCATAGAGAGCAGAAGTTTCCATTTCAAAATTAGTGAGCCAAAAATTATCCTGATGGAAGCAACTGAGATCTCTTAATAGTTGCGGCAATTTTAAATCAAGTCTTATTTTTCTTCCCTGGGGTGCGTAAAATCCCGGGCTGGTAATGGTGTTACCCTTGATCATACCATCAGCAATTTGATCCATTAATTTTGAAGATCCTTTAGCCAGATACGGTTTAAAAGGCAGTTTCGCCTCTTTTTTTATTGCTTTAGCAATCTTTTCCTCAAAAGATGTGTGTTTATAATCGTAGAACATCATCAGATTGTCAAGCCCCAGTCCATATTCAGATGCCACGTGCGATCCTGCCGGAATATCTTCCTGTATTGCACCTGAGGTGCCAATACGAATAATATTAAGTTTTCTTTTATTCGATTTTATTGTTCGGCTCTTAAGATCAATGTTTACCAAAGCATCTAACTCAGTGAAGAATATCTCGATGTTATCTGGTCCCATCCCAGTACTAAGCACCGTAATTCGCTTGCCTTTGTATGTGCCTACATGAGTAATAAACTCACGCTTATTCATCTCAAATTCTATCTTGTCAAAATGCTTGCTAATCCTATAAACACGGCTGGGATCACCCACAATGAGCACATTGTCTGCTATGTGCTTAGGTTTTAGATTGAGATGGTAGACGCTCCCATCTTTGTTAAGAACTAGTTCTGTATTGAGAAATTTTGCCATTGTCTAATGAAAGGAATAAAATTAGCCAAAATTTCACCCTGAATCAAACAATAGTTAAACTGGTTCAATGTAATTAACATAAACTGTTTGATCTTCTCTATAGCCTAAAACTTTCTGATCAAATCCATTGCTGTCATATACCCACTTAGGATCGATCCTGAAAAACCTCCCCCGAATTTCCCCCAGGCTGAAGCAATATGGATATTCTCAGGGAGCACATTGAGGTATTCGCTCGATTTACCGGGATTCTGAGCAAATCCATACACCGCTCCTTCAGGATTAAGTGTATACCGTTTTACAGTTAGGGATGTGGCCACTTCTACATATTCTACTGCATCCCGAAAGCCTGGTATAATTTTATCGCAGCGACTAGTAATGATATCAGGTACACGAGCCGTCTGATTGTTATACTCATCCAAATCCAAGTCCTGCCAATCAGATGGATAATCTATACAGCATACCGCTCCTACACTTTTTCCTTCAGGAGCCAGGTTAGAATCCACCTGACTGTAATCTACAAAGGTAAAGCTGCGCCTGCTAAAATCTGATTTATTGTTAGGTAGAATATCCCTTTGAGACTTCACCGAATCATCATAGATAAAGGTGGAGTAATGTTTATTGCCAACTTCATTCAAAGCCTTCTTAAAGCCATAATATACAGTTAGTAGGGAAGCCCCTATCTTTTCATCCTTAATTGCCTCTGCCAGCCTCTTACCGTCACTTACCGAAAGTAGTGATTCTGCCAAAGTGGGTATAGCAGAATTAACAACAATATGTGATGCAGTATCTGAATAGATATTTCCTTTATCTTTTCCCCGGAGTCCCTTGTAGTTTACCCCTACTGGCTTTTGTCCATCATAATTAATAGAGGTAACCATGTGGTTCAGTTTTACTGTGCCACCATTACTGGTAATCACTTCGCTGAGAGCATTAGAGAGTTTTTGTGATCCTCCCTTAATAAAGTTAGCCCGGCCACCATAGTAACTTCCCTGTGCATTTAGGTAATAGAGCCATGAAAGCGTATAGGGATCATCATGGAAGTACCCAAGGTTACCTAGTAACACCAGTTTTAAATCATCGTTACCAATAATCTCATCTAAAAACTCCCCTACACTTCTATCCTCTTTATTCCGATTAGCTACCATCACCTTCCGTGCATTAAGAACATGGTAGAAATAGTTATCTATTCCCTCCTCCTCTTCAGGGAAACTTTTTTTCAGGATTGCTTTAGCCGCCTCAGGATCATGCGGGATCACTAAATCGTGCCTGTCATTGATAAACCGGTAGAATTCAGGCACCGGTAAAAACTCCACCTTGTCTGATATCCCGAGATCAGCAAATACCTTATTCTTCATGTCTCTGGGATGGAGGCCATCCATCTCATGCAACCCAACCTCCATTGTAAAGTCTTTACGCCTGAAGGTTGTAGCACAGCCTCCCGGTTTGCTATGCTGCTCTATTAACAACACTTTTTTCCCTTCCCTGGCCAGTTTTGCTCCGGCTGTCAAACCGCCAAGACCACCACCAATCA
>JBDLIU010000083.1:0-16319 GCA_039714715.1 Bacteroidota bacterium | reverse complement strand
ACTGGCGACTGTTTCCAGATTCTTTAATAAAATATACAAGCCTGTAGGTAAAGCAAGTGCCAAAGCAATAACTGCCAGTGTTATCCATGTGGAGACAGGCGTTATCCATAAGTGCTGTCTACCAAAGTGAACTGAGCTTTTATGCTGATTAATCCAGGCTTTAAATGGTGATGTTGTTCCGGCTTGTTTTTTGTTATTTTTTAGCGGGATAGTTTGTCTTTTTTGATAAAATGTGTTATGAAGAAATCGCTCACAAAATGAATTGTGAAATAAAAAGTATTAAAAGTTATATTCAAAATGGTAAAAGAAAATTAAAGATTTGCCTTGGTAGAAATGGATAGGCCAGAACATTATATTACACTTATTGAGGATTATCAAAAATATCTTGAAGGGCATATGACACCTTCAGATCGGCATGAATTTGAAAAACAGTTATTGAATGATGATTTTGAAACTGAAGCACTTGAAGGCTTTGAACTAATTGAAAGCGCTTATTTAATTAATGATATATCAATCTTACGGAAACGATTAAACAGAAAGAAGAAAACAAAGAATTATTATTGGACGATTGCCGCATCTGTTCTATTGATCAGTGTTGTATCAGTTGTTCTCTTTGTAATTGTCAGAGATGATCTAAAACCTGAAATTGTAGAGGTAGATAAATCTAGTGAAATGGAAACTAATATTATTGAAGAAAATGATAGTGTAGAATCAATTGCCAGGATTACTTACCCAAATGAGATAGACATTAAAGAAAAGCAACCAGACATTTCCGATCAGGGACAAAATATGGCATTGGAAGATAATACTATTGAAATATTGGATACCAACACTTTAATAGCTGATCAAATTAGCCATAAAGTTGAAGTGAAACGAGAAGACAGTATTACTTCACTCTCATTAAGTGGTGAGGATTTTAATAGAACCATATTGTCAGATAATATTATTAAAAAAGCAGATAAAGGAATTAATTACGGCATTCTCTCTGAAAAGAATGGGTTTATTACTATTACTGGCAGAGTATTTTCTGAAGAAGATGGTGAGAAGGTGCCTGGGGTTAATATAGTTATTAAAGGGACTACTCAAGGTACAGTTACTGATTTAGGTGGGAATTATCAAATTAAAGTGCCTTATGATAATGAGGTAAAATTAGTTTATTCATTCATAGGTTATAATACACAAGAAATTACAGTTAATAATGAAAATGAAATTGATGTGAATCTTGAGTCAGATTATAGCTCATTGAGTGAAGTAGTTGTGACTGGATATGGCAGGACTAATAATATTGAAGATAACAAATACTCATATACACCTCCCCAACCTGTTGATGGGATTTCAATTTTTAAAACATATGTAAATATGAATATACGCTATCCGATAAACAAAATTGAGGATAATATAAAAGGTGTAGTTAAACTAAGTTTTACAGTACAACCAGATGGATCATTATCTAATATTTATGTCATTAGAAGCCTTGGAGAAGAGTTTGATAAAGAAGCAATACGGCTTGTTAATGACGGGCCTAAGTGGGAGCCAGCAGTTGAAAACGGGGGAAAAATTTCAAAAGAGGTGAAGGTGAAGATTCGATTTAAACCACCACAATAGAAAAAGAGTTAAATGTTTTTATTGAACAGCTAATATTGATAGTTAGTATGCCATTAGCGGATAACCAGAATCTCAGTCCAAAGGAGCTACATTATCTTTGGCCAGGATTAACAGTTTATCATAAGAAGCCCTGTCAAGCTCGAGCTGGAAGAAGCCCATAGGGTTTACCTGGGAGTTATCTTTCAGTACTTCATAATGAAGATGAATCCCTGCCGAGCGTCCTGTATTTCCCATATAGCCAATGACCTGACCACGTTTTATTTTGTCTCCTTTCTTAACATTAAAAGGATGGGATCTATTCAGATGTGCATAACGTGATTTATAGCCATATCCGTGGTCAATTTCAATAAGATTTCCAAATCCACCATAGGTCATTCGTGCTAATATTACCTCTCCATCACCAGTGGCATAGATGGGAGTACCCCGGTCGCCCATAAAGTCAAGACCTTTGTGAGGCATCCATTTGCCCAATACAGGATTGAGACGCATACCATAGATCGGGGAAAACCTCCTTAGATCTTTGTGATCAACAGGTTGTATCGCAGGAATATGAGCCCAAAACTCATCCCTGGCTTCTGCATATTTTGATATTGTATCCAAAGAAAGACCCTGAATGGCCAATTGAGCTTTCAATTTAGTTACCTTCTGATACCTATCAACGATTAATTTTTCAAATTTTAGATTTTGACTCTTAAGATTATTTATTTGGTTGTCACCTCCTGTACCAGCTTCTCTAATTTCTGCAGGAAGTTCATTCAATTCAAGTATTTCTCTCAATTCATGATCGTTAACCTGTAGATCACCAATTGCCAGATCAATAAATTTCAGCTCATGACCAAGGATATCCCATTGAATATCAAGCTTTTGCCTCTCGTAAGTAAGCATTTCTTCATTAGGAGTAGGATTATCATTAAAATAGAACAGCAATCCTGATAAGGCTACCAGACTAGCGCCTAATAAGTAGAAAAATATACGTGCCAACTTATTCCTTAGAGGAGTAATTACAGGTTCATATGAACAAGTTTCCTCGTTATAGAAGTACTTTGTTTTGGTCATAGGTGGTTCGACTCGTAAGCCAGAACGCTAATATATAGCTTATTTTCTTAAAAAATCATCAAATAATTATAATTTCTACCCTAGTGATTGGTTCTCTCTTGAGGCCAATTCAAGTAGTTTTTCATATTCTTCATCAGTAACATCCTGAATGATATACTGAATAGGATTTATTTTCTTGCCGTTTTTCATGATCTCATAATGACAATGTGGGGCGGTTGAACCACCAGTGCTACCTACATAACCTATTAGGTCACCTCTTTTTACTTTTTGGCCTTTTTTCACAGCAAGCATTTGCATATGGGCATATTTGGTAACATAACCAAAGCCATGATCTATCTCAACCTGGTTGCCATATCCTGTCTTACGATAGCTTACACTTGCTTTTTTTACTGTTCCACCTCCTGTAGCATATATAGGAGTACCACGTGGTGCAGAGAAATCAATCCCGGTATGCATCCTTTTTACCTTATAGATTGGATGTATTCGCATACCAAAACCTGAGGCCAACCTTGTTAGCTCTTTGTTTTTTATAGGCTGTATAGCAGGAATAGCAGCCATCATCTTTTCTTTGTTTAGTGCTAATTCTATGATATCATCATAGGATTTGGTTTGCACATACATCTGCCTTTTTAAAAGATCAATTGCCTGAAAGTCCTTAACAATAAGTTCTTCCTGAATCAAATTAGCATCCAGCAATTCCTTATATCTTTCACTGCCACCAGATCCTGCCTGTCGGATGCTGGAAGGAATTGGCTCAGCTTCAAATATTACCCTGTATACATTGTCATCTCTCTCCTGCAGGTTATCCATCATGTTAGTGGCGGTCTGCATTTCTTTTTCAAGGATTTTATAGTGAAATAAGAGTTCTTCATTCTCTTTACGTAACACCATCTCTTTAGGAGATTCAAAATACTTGGTAAATCCCCAGAGTAATCCTCCTGCAATAAGCAATGCAATAGATAAGAACCCAAGTAAGTTGAGCACTACATCCCAGGTACGAACTTTTACGCGTTCATATTTACAAGTTTCCGTATCGTAATAATATTTAATCCTTGCCATACGTCCTGCTTAACAGATTTCTTCTACTTTTGTTGTTCTCAAAATTTGTGCAAAATTACGCTTTTTATAAGAAAATTGTTACAAGAGGTTAAAAATGGCCAATTTTGGGTGATAAAAATCGATAGATATTAGCAATTTATGGAATCCAGGGAAATCAGGAAGAAGTTTTTAGAGTTCTTTGAAGGGAAAAGTCATAAAATAGTGCCTTCTGCACCTATGGTTGTAAAAGACGACCCAACCTTGATGTTTACAAATGCAGGAATGAATCAATTTAAGGATTTCTTCCTGGGTACTAAAACACCAACTGCGTTGCGTGTAGCGGATACCCAAAAATGCCTTCGTGTGTCCGGGAAGCATAACGACCTTGAGGAAGTGGGTATTGATACATACCATCATACCATGTTTGAAATGCTGGGTAATTGGTCGTTTGGTGACTATTTTAAGAAGGAAGCTATTGAGTGGGCATGGGAGTTATTAACTGATGTTTATGGCTTGCCAAAGGACCGACTTTATGCTACTGTTTTTGGTGGAGATAAAGGAGATGGACTTGCTGATGATAATGAAGCCAGAACCTACTGGAAAGAGTATCTTCCGGATAAAAGAATAATGGATGGTTCTAAGAAGGATAATTTCTGGGAAATGGGTGAGACAGGCCCATGCGGACCATGTTCGGAGATTCATATTGATTTAAGATCTGATGAGGAGATAGCAAGGGTGCCAGGCAATGACCTGGTTAACCAGGATCACCCCCAGGTAGTTGAAGTGTGGAACCTTGTGTTTATTCAGTTTAACAGGCAGTCTGATGGTGAATTGCATGAATTACCTCAAAAACATGTGGATACAGGCATGGGATTCGAAAGACTGGCTATGGCTATTCAAAAAAAGAATTCCAATTACGATACAGATGTTTTTCAGCCAACCATAAAGGCGCTGGAGGAGATTGCAGGTATAAAATATGGTGATAATGAAAAAACTGATATTGCACTAAGAGTAATTGTAGATCATATCAGAGCAATATCTTTCTCTATTGCTGATGGTCAATTGCCATCTAATACAGGTGCCGGGTACGTAATTCGAAGGATATTGCGTAGAGCAGTGCGATATGGATTTCAGTTTCTCGAATTGAAAACACCATTCCTTGGAAAATTATTACCATCTCTTCAAGCGCAGTTTGAAGGAGTATTCCCTGAACTGAACGATCAGATAGACTTTATTGAAAAGGTGATAACACAAGAGGAATCAAGCTTCCTGCATACCCTTGAACAAGGCCTAAAGCGACTTAATTCAATTATTTCTGATCTTAAGAAGAATAACGAGCAAGTTATTCCCGGCGAAGTATCATTTGAACTTTATGATACGTTTGGTTTTCCTTTGGATCTCACATCACTAATTGCCCGTGAAAGAGGATTTAGTATTGATGAAAAGGGTTTTAATCAGGAAATGGCTAAGCAAAAGTCAAGATCAAAGCAGGATGCCAGTAAAGAAACAGGAGATTGGGTGGTCTTAAGTGATGAGACAGAAATTGAATTTGTTGGATATGAGCACCTGAATGCGGAATCCAGAATCCTGAGATATAGAACCATCAAGCAAAAGGGAAAAGAGCTTATTCAGCTGGTACTGGATAAAACTCCGTTCTACGCAGAGAGTGGTGGACAGGTTGGAGATACCGGCAAACTGCTATCTGATGGCGAAGAGATCCTGGTATTGGACACGAAGAAGGAGAATGACCTGATTGTACATAATGTTAATAAGTTACCTTCATCACCGGAGAATACTTTTCAAGCTATTGTAGATGGGCCTAAACGTTTATTGACCGTAAATAATCACTCAGCCACACATTTGATGCATGCTGCGTTACGTACAGTGCTGGGCACTCATGTTGAGCAGCGTGGTTCCATGGTTAATGATCAGCTGTTGCGCTTTGACTTTTCACATTTTGCTAAAATGACACCGGAAGAGCTTACGAGGGTTGAAAACATGGTGAATGCCAGAATCAGGGGAAATATTGAGATTGAAGAGAAGAGGAATGTTCCCATTGAAGAGGCCAAAGCACAGGGAGCTATGGCTCTGTTTGGAGAAAAATATGGTGAGAGTGTACGCATGATCATCTTCAACAGGGAGTATTCTGTTGAATTATGTGGTGGTACCCATGTGCCTTCCACAGGGCAGATTGGCTTGTTTAAAATCATTTCAGAGAGTTCAATTTCTGCAGGAGTTAGAAGAATTGAAGCAGTAACAGGAGCCAGGGCAGAAGGGTATGTACAACAAAGTGAGGAAATCCTGGTTGAGCTGAAGGAGTTGCTGAAATATCCTAAAGATCTGAAAAAAGCGATAAACACGCTTGTTGATGAGAAAAACAGTGCAGATAAAGAGCTGGAAAAGCTTAAAAAACAGCAGGTAGGAGGGCTTATTGACGAATTGGCAGGGAATGCAGAAAATATAAATGGCATTTCTGTAATCTTACAGAAAGTAGATGTACCGGATGCTGCCGGCTTGAAACAACTGGGCTTTGACCTGAAAAAGAAACTACCCTCTTTATTTGCTGTGTTAACTGCAGAAATAAAAGGGAAACCACAAATTGCCGTAGCAATATCGGATAATATTGTTAACGAGTATGATCTGCATGCCGGAAACATCGTAAGAGAGTTGGCAGCAAACATCAAAGGTGGCGGTGGCGGCCAGCCTTACTTTGCTACAGCCGGTGGTGGTGACGCAAGCGGTTTACCAAAAGTACTCGAAGAGGCGAGAAACTATATTCCATAAGTATTGTGAGTAAGGGAAGTACTTATCAGATGGTAATTGGGTTGGAAGTGCACATTCAGCTTAATACCAAAACGAAGTTATTTGCACCAGATTCTACTGCTTTTGGTGCAGAGCCAAATACCCAAACCAGTGAAATAAGCCTGGCACACCCTGGTACTTTGCCAATTCTCAACGAGAAAGCAGTTGAATCGGCTATTAAAATGGGTGTAGCATGTAATTGTGATATTACACGAAATATCAATTTTGATAGAAAACACTATTTCTATCCTGATTCTCCATTTGGTTACCAGATAACCCAGCAAAATGCACCTATATGTGTAGCGGGTAATATTTCTATTCCTTTAAGAGGAGAAGAAAAAAGTATTGAATTGGAAAAAATTCACATGGAAGCCGATGCAGGTAAATCTATTCACGATCTGCATGATAAATTTTCTATGGTTGACTTGAACAGGGCAGGAATGCCCCTTTTGGAGTTGGTAACAAAACCGGTTCTGAGTTCTGCCGATGAAGCAAGTGCTTTTATAACTGAAATTCAAAAAATAGTACGATTTCTGAATATTGGTGATGGGAACCTGGAAGAAGGTTCATTACGTTGTGATGTTAATGTATCGTTAAAAGCTCCGGATGAAAAAGAGTTAGGACAAAAAGTTGAGATCAAGAACCTGAACTCAGTACGGTATATTAAAAAGGCTATCGAGTTTGAATATATACGGCAATCGAATTTACTGGAAGCCGGCCGGAAAGTTGAATCTGAATCCAGGTTGTTTGATATTGTAACAGGAAAAACTGAAGGAATGAGGGGCAAGGAGGAGGCTCATGATTATCGTTATTTTCCGGAGCCGGATTTGACTCCTTACATAATTTCTGACAATCAATTTAATACAATTAAGGAGACAATGCCTCTGTTGCCCTATGCTTTAAGAAGAAAGTTCAGGGAAGAATATAAATTGAATGCCCAAGAGGCTCTTGTTTTGTCCAACGACCCACAAATCAGCAGGATTTTGATAGATATAGTTGATGAGAAGATCAACCCGGCTACCGTGGCTAAATGGTTGATGGGACCTGTTAAATCGCATTACAACCTCGCTGACAAAGTTGAATTTAAAATAAATTCTACCCAGCTTGCTGAGTTGATAAAGCTGGTTGATAACAATAAGGTAACTTATAAAAATGCTATTGAAATTATATTGCCAGAGTTGGTGGAAAACACAAGTGTAATAACTTCTAATATTATTGCGAAGAAAGGATTAATGGTTCAATCGGATGAAACCCAATTATTGGAGATCATTGAAGAGGTATTTGCATTACACCCCAAGGAAGTAAAGGCATATAAAAGTGGCAAGAAGGCGCTCTTACAACTTTTTATGGGACAGGTTATGAAAAAGACCAGAGGTAAGGCAGATCCAAAAACTACCATGAAACTTATTCAGGAACAGTTGAGACATTAGACACTAGACACTAGATTTTAGACTTGAACTTCGATTGAACACTAAACACTAAACACTAAACTCTAAACTCTAAACTCTAAACTCTAAATACTCTAGGCACTTTATGAACTTTAGACACTAGACATTTTGAGTTTTTTTCAGATTAATTACTTTTGTAAGTAATCGGCGTCACAGAAGTGCAGCATTAAGATTCTGATCTTCGCAATTAATTCATAAATAGAAAAATTATATAGATGAAAAAAATAATAGCATTAGTACTAATAGCAGGTCTTTTTACAAGTTGTACAAACTCGAATAGTCAAACGCAGGAGGAAGGCGTAACACTTTCAGGAACAGTTCTGAATTCGCCAGTGGGTATAATTACTATTGAGGGACTAACACGTGAAAGTTCATTCCCAATTGATACAATTGAGGTAAATGATGATAATACCTTTAGCCATGTATTTACAGGTGAAGCAGGATTTTACAGGGTTAACTTCTTTAACACCCAAAATGGTATTATGATTATCGATCAGGATGACCTGGTGATTAATTTTGATGGGAGTAATGCTGCTGGAAACATCGTTCCTGAAGGATCCAGTGAGATTGAGACTATTCAGGAGTTCTCTACTACAGTGAATACTGAATTTGCTGCCAGGGAACAAGAGCTTACTGATGCTTACAATGCTGCTAACCAGGAAGGAGATGTAAAAAAAGCAGATAAAGTAAGAGATGACTACATGGAGTTGGTTGCAGAAAAACAGGAATTTTCAGCTGCTTTGATCAGAAAATATGATGTAACAATGGCTACGTACCAGTTAGTTAGCTTTTTAGATACAAATTCACATTTAGAATTAAAAGATAGCCTTGCCCAGTTGTTGAATGCTAAATATCCAGGTAGGTTTTATATTGAAGATCTTGTTTCTAATCTGGAAAAAGCAAAAGTAACAGCAGTGGGAAGCCTCGCACCGGAAATTAGTCTTCCTAACCCGGATGGAGAAATTGTTACCTTGTCGTCATTAAGAGGTCAGGTTGTTCTGATTGATTTTTGGGCACAATGGTGTAAACCATGTAGAAGAGAAAATCCTAATGTTGTAGCAGCCTACAATAATTATAAAGACAAAGGATTTACTGTTTTTGGTGTTTCATTAGACCGCACAAAAGAAAACTGGCTTAAAGCGATTGAAGAGGATGGCTTAACCTGGACACATGTTTCAGACTTAAAATATTTTAATTCTGTTGCGGCACAAGAATATGGTGTACAGAGTATACCTTTCTCAATTCTTTTGGATAGGGAAGGAAAAATTATTGCCAAAAATTTACGTGGTCCTGCATTAGAAAAAGCACTGGAAGATCATTTTAGCCAGGAAGCTGGGAAAATGTAAGAAGAGATTAATCAACTTAATTTAACGCCTTCTTGATTATTCAGGGAGGCGTTTTTTATTAACAGGAATCAAAACTGACTATAAAGTGTGCTCCCTGCCCGGATTTGCTGATCAGCTCAATTTCACCATTTAGTTGCTCAACAGACTTTTTTACAATATGTAAACCTAATCCAATTGAATTTTCTTTATTGGTAGGTATGGCACTCAATTGTTGAAACTTTTGATACATCTTTTCCTGATCTTGTCCCGAAAAACCTGGTCCCTGATCCTTAATTGATACTTCAGCCTTCCCACCATGGTCTTCAACTTTGAGAAAGATTGATTTGCCCATTGGTGAATATTTAATTGCATTCGAGATGAGATTTTCGAATACCTGGTAGGTAAGGTCTTCATCAAGCAGGGCAAACACCTCGCTGGCTGTAATCTTAATTGCTATGTTCTTTTCCCTTGCCCACTGGCTAAAACCATCTGTGATATTGTGAAGAACATTGCTGAGGCTTAGTTTTTTTATATTTTTCTTGCTTCTTTTTTCTTCCTCTAGGCTTACTTCCAGGATATCGGTTGCCATTTTATTAATTCTCCACAAAGATTGAATTAATCCATCGGTGTATTCTTTGTATTCCGGAGCGACTGTCTCCAGTTCACCACCAAGGGTTTCAGCGATACTTATACTGCTGGTTAGAGGATTACGTATGTCATGGGCTATTATGCTCATGAGGTTGTTTTTTTCATTGTTCAGATTGACTAGTTCCTGATTTTGCTGTTCAATCTTTGCTTTCTGCTGACTTATTTTCTTCAGACTGTCTGCCAGTTCTTTTTGAAGCTCGTCAACTTTTCTAAGTCGTCTAATTAAAATTATCAATACAGCATTTACAAATCCGGGATGATCATCAACAAGATCATAGAAAGTTTCCTGGTCTATTTTGAAAAGTTCTACCTCATCAACTGCTGTTACAGAGGCATTTCTAACCTCTGGGTCAATAAGCGCGTACTCGCCAAAGCACTCACTTTTTCCAAGCTTCGCAAATTCATGATCACCATCATGAACTTTAACAAATCCGTCAATAATTACGTACATGGCATGAGCCCGTTCGCCTTTCTGTATTAAATTTTCTCGTGGGCTCAGTTTTATATTCTCAATTCTTGACGCCAGTTCTTCGAGCAGAGGTCTTCTTAACTCTGAAAAAATCTCTACTCCCCTAAGTAATCGTACTTTTTCTGTATGATCTTGCGCTGTCATGGCTAAGAATTCATGAACGAATTGCTATGAAAATACACATAAATGAATAAATGACACAATTTTAACCCTAAGTATCTGTAATTCTTATTTAGCAAGACGATTAAAAAGTGTCTTCAGGGCAATCCAGAATTTTTTTTGTAGTTCAATATCAGGTCTGATACTTTGGAGGCTGTCGCATTCGAGGTATTGTACTCCACCAATGGTCTCCACTTTGTAAAGTTTCTCAGGATCAGGATTAGAGGAAAAAAATATTTGCTTTTTAAATTCTATAGAATCATCCAGAGAATCTTCTGAATAGGTGATAAGAACATCTTCAAGAGTTAAGTCAAGTGCATTTAGCCCTTTAAACAAAAATGTCTCATCTTCCTGGCTCATCAATTCTGAATTATCATCATGGTTGATGATAACTATTCCCTTTTTATTCTCTCCTTTATGATTTGAAATTTGTGGTTTTTCTAATTCAGCACTTGGTTCTGACACTACGGCATCGAAATGTTCATGAAGCACATAGATCGGTTCATCCAGTAACAGGTGAATATGTTCAGGATCGAGTTTAATCATCTGGCAGGTTTTCAAAAAATGATTTCAATTCAGTGGCATCTTTCGGGTTCATTCTTTTAGCGAGGATAAGCCTCAGCTGTCTTCTACGAAGCGCACCAGCGAATAACTCCTCCTCTTCTTCAGTTTCCGGAGTTGCTTCAGGGATGTCAATCGGTCTTCCGCCCTGATCAACTGCTACGAAGGTAAAAAACGCACTATGTGTTTCCTCGCATCTTCCATCTGGAATATTCTCTGATTTCACACGAATAAAAACTTCCATTGAAGAATTAAATGCCCTGCTTACCGCTGCTTCCAAAGTAACTACATCACCTAATTGAATAGGTTTGCCAAATGAAATATTATCCACCGAGGCTGTAACTACAATCCTGTTGGAGTGCTTTTGGGCAGCAATAGCAGCACAGACATCCATCCAGTGCATGATTCTGCCACCCATAAGATTATTTAATGTATTGGTATCATTGGGTAATACCAATTCAGTCATGGTTACGCGTGATTCACTTATTAACTTTTTCTTAGCCATTATTTATTCCATCCTTCTTTCCCCAGCAAAGGTACAAAAGCAAAGTAATCATATTCTTTTGTTTCGAATTCAGATTCGCTGATTCTTGAGATACATAACATCTGCTGACGTTCACTGTTGCCAACAGGGATTACCAATTTCCCTTCAATGGCAAGTTGTTGTTTCAGGCTTTCAGGAATAATGGGGGCTCCTGCTGTAACCACAATGCCATCATAAGGGGCATGTATTGGCCAGCCTAATGAACCATCGCCAAGCTTGAAAACAGGTCGGTAACCAAGTGTTGGTAAGAACTTCTTAGTTTTCTCGTATAGAACCTTGTTATATTCAATCGTAAAAACCTTAGCACCCATTTCAAGCAAGATAGAAGCCTGGTATCCCGATCCTGTACCTATCTCAAGAATTTTAGAGCCTTGTTTAACATTCAGCAATTGAGTCTGAAAGGCTACTGTAAACGGTTGAGAGATCGTTTGCCCTTCACCAATGGGGAAGGCCTTATCCATATAGGCATGCTCCAGAAAGGCATTATCAAAGAAAAAATGACGTGGAATTTTTGACATGGCAGCTAAAACAGCTTCATCACTGATTCCTTTGCTTTTAACTGTTCTTATTAACTTGTTCCTTAGTCCCCGATGTTTATAACTGTCTTCCATTCTTTGGCGAAGATAGATGTACTGGTCGTAGTTTCAAACTACGACCAGTATAAAGATATTTTTAACTTGTTTATAACTACCTTTGGTGTACTAAATTTTACTGATATGTTTACCGGAATTGTAGAACAAAAAGGAAAAATAAAAGCCATAGAAACGGAGGGCACTAACGTTCATTTTTTTATCGTGGCCCCCATGGCAACTGAGTTACAGGTTGATCAAAGTGTATCGCATAATGGAGTGTGTTTAACCACGGTGGAAGTTGAGGGTGGTGCCTATAAGGTTACAGCAGTTGATGAAACCTTAAAACGATCAAACCTGGGTCGCCTTAAACCGGGTGATTACGTAAACCTTGAGCGTAGTATGATTTCCAATGGCCGTTTTGATGGTCATATTGTTCAAGGTCATGTAGATGCAACTGCAACGTGTACTGAAATTATTGAAGAGGATGGTAGCTGGTTATTCTCATTTGAAGTTGCCGAACCAACTAAACTGTTGGTTGAAAAAGGATCTGTATCGTTAGATGGCATTAGTTTAACGGTCTTCAATATCACGCCTATAAGCTTTACCTGTGCTATAATTCCTTACACCTTTGAAAACACCAACTTTGGTGATATGAAAGTAGGAGACCTGGTAAACATTGAGTTTGATATTGTAGGTAAATATGTGGCTAAGATGCTCGAAGCGCATCAGGCATAGGGCATAGGACTGGTTTTTTCAGGTAGCACCTTACCCAATTTATAAAATATTAATCCAATTGCAGCACCCAGCACTCCTCCTGCAAGTATATCAAGAGGATAGTGTACTCCAAGGTATATTCTGGAGTAGCTAAATATTGCCGCCC
This sequence comes from Bacteroidota bacterium, assembly GCA_039714715.1. Classification (GTDB taxonomy): domain Bacteria; phylum Bacteroidota; class Bacteroidia; order Cytophagales; family Cyclobacteriaceae; genus S012-113. Next base: position 3,212 of record JBDLIU010000083.1, on the reverse strand, counting down.
AGACAAACATGATCCAAATCCATTTTATGTGTTTTCTTAGTAATAACCATAAAAAAGTAGCCACTCCAAAAGAATTGGCAGCATGAGAAGAAACAAACCCATATAGACCTCCTTTATATCCGTCAACCAAATGAATCAGTGATACCAGTTCAGGATCATGCGAAGGCCTTAACCTTTCTACCAGGGGTTTAAGAAATCCTGAAGCAATTTGGTCAGACAGGGTAATGGTTAATCCAATAAAGACAAGCATGTATATTGTTTGCCATTTGAACTTATAAATCATCATACCAATAACCAGTAGAAACAGGGGAGTCCAGCTTTTCCCATTGGTAAGAATCATCATAAAATGATCTAACCATGGTGTATGCCAGTTATTTAGAATCAGGAATAAAGATTCGTCTAGTTTGAGTAGAAAATCGATCATTACCTTCAAAGATAAACTAAGTTCTAATTAACCAGGATATATCAAAAATATCTCCTTGAAAATCGTTAATCTATAATTCTGCAATAGTTCTATTGCAGAATCAGACGATCAACCAGTTGGCTGATGTCAGGATTAACCCTGACTATCCTGACTTTTAATTCAGGATTCGTCAAATATTCATTTAAAAAATGAATATTTCGGGTTAAATTAGTGCTGAAGGAAGTAGAGCGATATATATATGACAACAACAGCCGGTATTAACACAAAAACTGATATAGATATTCTATTAAAAGCATACGATTTAATGGTAACGGCTCGCTTCATGGCTGATAAATATGATGAAGAAAAGGAGTTTGCCAGCAGGTATGTTCACAGTACCAGTAAAGGGCATGAAGCAGTTCAGTTAGCCGCTGGAATGTTGCTAAAACCAACTGATTATGCTTCGCTTTACTATCGTGATGAGTCTATTTTATTGGCTATGGGTTTTAAACCTCAGGAGCTCATGATGCAACTAATGGGCAAGGCGGGCGATCCTTTTACGGGAGGAAGAAGCTACTATGGGCACCCAAGCGTTAAGGAGGAAGGTTTTCCTACTATTCCTCATCAAAGTTCTGGTACCGGTATGCAAGCAATCCCGGCTACAGGGATGGCTCATGCTATAAAGTATTTAGAATCCCAGGATTTAGCAGATGATAGTTTGCCATTTGTCTTGTGTTCTCTAGGTGATGGCTCTGTTACTGAAGGAGAAGTATCAGAAGCATGGCAAATGGCAATTCTTAAAAAATTGCCTGTACTTTACCTTGTTCAGGATAATGACTGGGGAATCTCTGCAAAATCAGATGAAATGCGTGCCATGGATGCCTACGACTTTGCAGCGGGTTTTAAAGGAATGAAGAGGATGAGGGCTGATGGCAGTGATTTTGAGAATTCCTATGAGATTCTGCAAAGAGCCATTGGCTATATTGAACGCCATAGAGCACCTGTTATGGTCCATGCCAAATGCCCGCTACTTGGGCATCATACATCAGGTGTAAGAAAAGAATGGTACAGGACAGAAGAAGACCTGGTAAAACATAAAAAAAATGATCCATTACCTAAGCTGAGAAAAAGATTATTAAAATTAGGTTTTTCAGAAGATGAGCTAAACCAAATTGATAACGAGAGCAAAATTTTGGTAGATCAGTCATTTGAAAACGCAAAGAATTCACCTGACCCTGACCTTGCAGATGTAGCTGATTATGTGTTTGCTCCAACACCAATTACTGAAGAAGTTGGCATAAGGCATAAAGAGGGTAATGAGCAGGTGGTTATGGTAGATGCAGCCCTGCATGCCATTGATAATATAATGAAAAAGCACCCTGAAGCTATTTTCTATGGACAGGATGTAGGAGGAACACTGGGAGGGGTTTTTAGAGAAGCGGCTACACTGGCTGGGAAATATGGTCATGATCGTGTGTTTAATACTCCGATCCAGGAAGCCTATATTGTTGGCAGTACTGTTGGAATGAGTGCCCTTGGTGTTAAGCCAATCGTAGAAATTCAGTTTGCTGATTATGTGTGGCCGGGTATGAATCAGTTGGTTGAAGAGCTTTCAAAGAGCTCATACCTTTCAAAAGGAAAGTTTCCGGTTCGCTCACTAATCAGAATACCAATTGGTGCCTATGGAGGAGGAGGTCCGTACCACAGCGGTAGTATCGAATCAACCCTGGCAACCATAAAAGGTATTAAAGTAATATATCCATCTAATGCAGCGGATATGAAAGGACTGCTAAAGGCTGCTTTTTATGATCCTAATCCGGTTGTAAGTCTTGAGCATAAGGGATTATATTGGTCGAAAGTACCAGGAACAGATTGGGCTAAAATGATTGAACCTGATGATGACTACATTGTTCCCCTTGGTAAGGGTAATCTGGCTCTGGAAGCTGAGCAAGAAAGTATTGAAATGGGAGAGAGCCTGGTTGTGATTACATATGGCATGGGTGTTCATTGGGCCAGGAATGCTGCCGAAGATCATCCTGGTAAAGTTACTGTGCTCGATCTGCGAACCATATCACCATATGACTGGGATATGATAAGCGAAGAAGTTCAAAAACATGGTAAAGCTATTGTTTTGACTGAAGAACCGCTGCTTAACTCATTTGCTGAATCAGTTGCCGGTAGAATTTCCGCTAATTTGTTTAACTACCTCGATGCACCGGTGGCAACAATTGGAGCTAAAGACGTTCCAGCCATTCCACTCAACAAAGATTTGGAAGCAGCTATTCTGCCTAATGCTCAAATAGTCAGTGAAAAAATCCAGGAATTGTTAGACTACTAACTTAGAAAGGATATCCTATCGATAAGGTATAGATAAGGGGTTCAGTATACTTCTTGTTATCAAAAGGAGGATCATTAAATCCAGAACTTAGGATAAAACGATTACCGGGAAGTCTTGCCGGATCATAAATTTTTGCGCTGGTATCAAAACGCATAATAAAGAATGAGAAATCGAATCGTAATCCCAGACCTGCCCCAACAGCGATCTCCTTGTAAAACCTATTAAGCTGAAACTGTGCACCTGGTCTCGTTGGATCTTCATTAATTGTCCAGATATTACCGGCATCCACAAAAGCTGCCCATTCAAGGAAACCAACTAATTTCTGCCGGTATTCTATACTAGATTCAAATATAATTTCGCCCTGTTGCTCAAATCTATAACTTACCAGCCCATCTTCTTCAACATGGTTGTAAGACCCCGGGCCTAGTCGTCTGGGTTTCCATGCACGGTTACTTATGCTACCTCCGGAGA
>JBDLIU010000082.1:0-16373 GCA_039714715.1 Bacteroidota bacterium | reverse complement strand
TTTAAAGTAATCGCCTCGAATAATGACAATGTATGGAACGAGGATGGCGCTGAAATTTCATTTACAATAAGCCCCCCCCCCTGGTTTTCCTGGTGGGCATATACGATATATACGGTTTTGTTTATTATAATAATTTATGCTATAAGATATCAAATTCGTCATGAAGAAAAAATGAAGAATGCGATTCAAATGGAAAGACTTGAGAAAAATCAGCAAGAGAAGTTAACCCAAATGAAACTTAGGTTTTTCACTAATATCTCCCATGAATTTAAAACGCCACTCACACTAATTATTGGTCCTTTAGAACAACTACTATCTCAACAACACGGTAATTCATTATTAAAACAAAAGCTTTCACAAATAAGTGTCAATTCCAAAAAACTCCTGGAATTGATTAATCAGCTTATTGATTTCAGGAGAATGGAACAGGATGTGCTCCCTTTGAATAAATCAAGCCATGATCTAATTCATACTGTTCAAAAGACTATGAGTATGTTCACGCAAACGGCAGTTGAGAATAAGATCCAATATAGTCTTGATACAGAGTTTGAGCAACTTACTTTTAATTATGATAGCGATAAAATAGAAAAAGTGTTATCCAACATCCTGGCTAATGCTTTTAAACATTGTCACAGCAATGGTAATATTGATGTAAGTATCAACCTAAATAGAGAGCAAACTATATGTATTGCGATAGCAGATACTGGACGAGGGATGTCAAGTGAAAAGTTAGCTAAGGTATTTGAGCGCTTTAGAAGTAATGATAGAGGTTCTGAAGATAATTTGACACATAGTTCCGGAATTGGGCTGGCCTATTCAAAAAAGCTCATGGAAATTCATGGCGGAAAAATAAAGATAGATAGTGAAGAAGGGAAAGGTACAACTGTTAAAGTTCTATTTCCTTATGATAAAAGTATACTCACAATTGAAAGCCCGTACAGGAAGCGTTCATCTATTACTGAAACAGTACCTTCGGAGACAATAACTCCTGAACAGGAATCTCCTGAGGCCAATGATTTATCAAATGCACCACGCATTCTTGTAGTAGATGACGATAGTGAACTCCGGGCTTATGTACGCTCTATTTTGAATATGTATTATAAAATAGATGAGGCAGTAGATGGGCAAGTTGGATTAGAAATGGCAAATAACAGTGATTATGATCTGATAATTAGTGATGTGATGATGCCTCGCTTAAGTGGGACAGAGATGTGTGAAAAACTGAAATCGAATATAAATACCAGCCATATTCATGTGGCCCTACTTACTGCAAAGAGTGATCTTGTCAGCAAATCAGAGGGGTATAAGACCGGGGCAGATTATTATATTGGAAAACCATTCTTACCCCAACAGCTTAAGCTTGTTGTAGCTAATATTCTTAAAACACGCCAATATATCAAAAACTATTACGCTTCTGGTGAAGAAAGTGAATCAGAGCCTATTGGTATATCGAAACAGGATAAAGAACTTATATTAAAGGCAATCCAAATAGTAGAAGAGAACCTGAATGATGATCAGTTTAGTATTGATATGCTGGGCAAAGAATTGGGGTTAAGCCGTACAAATTTATATAGAAAGCTAAAATCTTTAACGGGATTATCCCCTAGTGATTATATACGGCAAATACGATTAAAAAAAGCAGCTGACCTGATTAAAACGAGCGATCTGCCAATATCATCCATAGCTTATGATGTGGGATTTAAATCCCCTGCTAATTTCTCTACTGCCTTTAAAGCCTTTCATGGTATGTCTCCAAAAGAGTATCAGGCTAAGAATAGATCTGTTTAGTAAACCTTGTTTGCTATTTTATTGAGACCCTAGCTTTTCTTCATCAATAACACCCAATCATTTTCATCAGGTTTAGGCCCAATATTGTGGGTTCCATCAGTAATTGTAGCAATTTCAGTAGTTCCTGTTTCTCCTGTTCTAGGGTTAAACCATTGTTTTATATACTCTCCGTTATCGAGTTGTTTAAACGTGCCAGTGTTATTATCGGGATTATAGAAATATGCCACATAAATCTCATTGCCCTTACTGGCTACCGCAAAATAGGACCCAGCGTTTGCAAACCAGTTTGTATCATAAAAACGAGGTTCCAGCTCCCACCAGTGGTTTTGCAGAAAGAATTCACGCATATAGCCTAACTGATAGGCTGATTCGAACTCCAGGCTTACCGGCCATTTTGTCTTCTTTTGTTCTACAGTAATTATAATTCCATCTCTTTCGGTATCGGAATCCATATCATAGGAGCTATTATAGAGCCAAATGTCGGCTGCGCCATAACCATATCCGTACATTCCGGTTAAGAATGCAGACCAACCCTGCACTCGGCAACCAAAATGGTTTGTCCACAAATAATCGAAACTCCCTTCGTATAAAACGGTAACCTTTCCCTGTCCGTTATTCCAAAAATCTTGAGGCGCAGCAAAATTCATCACACCATTTTTCTTTGGTGACCACTGCACACCCCACCAATCATGCCCTTCAACTTCTCTGAATGAAGAGGTAGTAGCATTTGTCCAGGCTATGTATTCCATGTGTGCTGTGAGTGGATGATTATAGGGATCGTATTGATGTACATAACTTGCCACCAGCTTCCATGGATTGGTTGTGATATCCCAATAATCATGATCACTATAAGGAGGAAATTTATAATCATCATCACATTCCTGTGCAGTTGTCCATAAAACCGGGTAGGCTGCATATCGTGCTACCCAATATCTGCAGAGTTTTTCCAGGTATTCATCAGGATAAGATTGTCTTTTATAACCCAGTTCTGAGACAAAAAACAATTGTGAGTTAGCATGTACAAATCCCTTTTCTGCAACATATTTAAAGCGTTCATCCAATTCCTGGAATCCGGCTAAATCAGTTTGTGTAAACCCATTACTTAAGTCATATTTTAAACCCAATGGTTCTGAAGCAATACCTGTAAATCCTTGCTCTACCCGCTTATCTATTATTGTTGTAAAGTTATTGTAGTCATTGGAAACAATATTCATATGAGCATCACTAAGGTAAAAGAAAGGACTGCCATTATCGTAAGTGAAATAGCGAAACCCCTGGGTAGTCTTAATGAAACCTTTTTTATAGATATCAAGGTCTCCCTTATATCTTACACATTTAAACTCCCCTGTTTGACCATGTAGTTTATCATTACTTTCATCAGTGCATATTGTTTCATATGTCCAGATTCCCACCGTTGTTGGTGCAAATCTTACTTTCCAGGTACTACCTCCATCCCAAAATGCGGGCATTTTTAATTCAGTTCCACTAACATGCTTAAAAACCACATCAACATCTACATCATTAAAAGCAGATGGGTAAATCTTGTCACTTTCGAAAATTAACTCTGCTGCCACCCATTGATCTTTTGTTTCTCCCGTATATTCGGTAAATGGATCCTTCCCACAACTAAATAAAACAATTGTAGAAATAACTCCTAAAATGATTTTCTTGTTAAAATCCGCCATTAATACATCTTTCATAATTCTAATTATTAGCAAAATTAATTAATCAACAACACTTACAAACGTTTTACTTATTCCTTTGTTTTTCTTTACTATCACCTTACTGAACTCATCAATTCTAATAATAGCCTTGTTATCCAACAGATATTTGTTGTTCTCAATTTTAATATCTTTTGAATACGAAAACGAAAACACTTCACTTTCTCTCTTCAATAACGGATAGATATCACTTTTTTTAATTGTGTTTCCTCTAAATACGAAGTTTTCAACACTTTCAGCTCTTACAAGTAATCGACCAAACACTTCACATACATTGTTTAAAAAAAATACATTTTTATGATAATAGTGTGTTGGTGCACCGCTGTACGTTACTCGAGGTGAAAATTGAACCAGAGGTCCATACCCTGCTCCTAAGCCAAAATTCTTGAAAGTATTATTACGTATAATAACATTCTTTACCGGCCCCGATTCATACCAGAAAGTAGCATCTCCTTCAAATAGCATACTAATATGAGTACAGGAACTAAATTCATTATTCTCAATTAATACGTCACCCGCCGTTGAAATAAGAATGCTACGGGCCCTGTTTCTCCTGACTGATGAGTTTCTGAACTGAACATCTGCCTGCCAGGATACATTTTCGGCTACACTATTATCTTCCAATATATCTTTGATACTTTCATCAAAACGCAAAGTCATATACTCCTCGTTATAGTCTGTTACCTCCACAACTTTTAAGGTTGTATAGGGCATCATAGTCGTGCTATTGCTAAGCCTAATTGAGTCGCCTGCTTCTGCAAACTGGAATCCTGTTTGTTGACCATGCATACGTTTTACACCAATTGTATAATCATTAACCAGTCCATCTATTTTGGTATAAATACCATGGAAATTGGCAGCATCATCGAGCATATTTTCGAAATGACAATCATCATAAGAGATTAGTCCTTTGCAATTAACAAAATGTGTAGCATCGGCTGTTGTTGTAACCAACCGCTCAGAGGATGGAGGCAATATTACATTAAAGCTGCTGAGAGTAATGTCTTCACTTCTTTCAACAATCAATCCCATACCTCCGGCATGATAAACATTTACATTTTGCAACACTACATTCTTATTATGGAAAAGATGAATTGCGGGCGATAACCGATTTTTATCTTTCCTCCCTTTAACTATTAGCACCCATCCGGGTTGTGGTAATACTTCGGCTGCGTTATAAAATCTAACCAGACCTTTCTTGACTTCTTCTGCCTGGTAACGTTCTCCTGTTTTTTCATTATACGATCGCAAAATGCTCTTTTCATGATCATAAGCAGGAGCTTTAGTTTTTGAATCAAACCAGATATTCCAGTCAATATTTTGCTCCCAGCCATATTTATCCTCAACAGGGTATGCCCATTGTTTCCATGTTCTAATAGCTGTTTCCGGTTTCTCTAAAAATATCAGTTCATTGGCTACAATCTCGTAATCACATTCATCTAATACTGCCAGGTCAAATGAGTTTTGCTCTTCATCAACAGCTACAACTGTTCCCTGAAAATAAAAGGGTTTATCCCAATCAATTGAAAAGTTGGCCAGTTTGATATTTTCAGAATATTCAATATCGAATGGTAACATATGGCCGTACATAATAAATTCAGATCCCTGCCCATCAATTTCAAGGTTCTTAATCCCATGCAGGTCAAACACAATCCTTTTCATACCGTTGTCATTATTACTAACACGGATATATCTTTCTGCTGCCTTATCAGGATAGAAATCATACTTACCTTTAGGAATGACCAGTTTTACAGCATTTTGATCCTTACATGCCTTAAGAGCCCTTCGGATAGCAACAACCGCATCTTCACCCTCTCTTAAACCATAATCAGCAGCATTTATGGTTATGTCTTGCGCATTTACAACAGATGTAAAAAATAACATAGTGATTATAATTCCACAGTTCTTTATCATATCCTTTCCATCTGTTTGTCCCTATATTTATATTCTTCTACAATTATATGAAGCTAATTCCCTCCAATGGCACCAGGATACAAAAGTTAGAAGCCAATCGAGGTTCTTTTACTAATTTAGATTCATTTGCTTTTATGACAAATGATGTAATGGTACCAGATTCTTTCTCAACCGTAATCTTATAATATCCATTCTGCCTATTCTATTTGAAAGTTATATTTTCAGTAAATTCATTTACTTCAAACCAACCTTGCCCAGCATCTTTAATCTCCTCACCATTGATTTTTAAATTATTAAACTGAATATCCCGGATCATATTTGAGTCACTAAGACCATAAATAAAGTTCTTAAAGTTTTGCTCTGAGTTCAACGTAATGTTATTAAATCTGATATTTTCCATCAATTTTCCTTCCGAAACGTTATAGGTGTATTTATCCATAGTCAGGCAAATCAAATTGGATTTTTCGCCAAGCTGGTCAACACGTATATCCTCAAAGGTTATATTTCTTGCAATGGCACCATCTCCAAGGTTGATAGCCAATGCACCTTTAGCCCAATCCACATCATAGTTTTTGTTATAAAGGATATCAATATTCTTAATTGTAATATCTTCAAAAACGGCTTCTTTAGGACTGTAAGATTCCGGTCCTATCAAAATAGATCTTCCCTGGTCTGTCCAGAATATACAGTTCTGCACAGTTATATTTTTATCTGTCCTGCTGCTATACCACTCTCCTGCTCCGTAGTTCATTTTTATAGATATACAATCATCATAACTCCTTATAAAGCAATCATCGATCATTATATTGCTGGCACACTGAGGGTTAATCCCATCTGAGTTGATAGTCCAACCCATTATTTTAAGGTTACTACATGTTATATTGTCACAACCATACAGATGTATGTTCCAGGTAACTGTATTTAGCAGAATTATTCCCTCGATCTTAGAATTATGCACCCCAAGGAAACCAATAAGGCCTTTCCCTCCAGGATGAGGATAAGCATGGTCAGTATACATACTCCCACTCAGTATCCCTCTCCCTGTTATGGAAACATTCTGAGCACCAAAAGCACTTAATGTGCCGTAAACAATAGCTCCTCCGGCAATATAAACATGATTGTTCGATTCCAGGTGAAGTGTTCCCTGGCCATCACCACCAATTTTATGTACACCCGGGCCATAGTAGATCACATTCGGATCTTTCGGATCAGGTTGTTCGGTTTCGAGCGGATTGGCAAAAACCATCAGGTTGTTATGCAAATCCCCATTTACTTCTACAGAGAGCTTTTGGGGAGATGTGATAGAGAATAAGATTGAATCTCCCTTCACAGTTGGTTTTATACCTTTTATTGCTGGTCGGATTTTAACATCATTAATTGTTCCGGAGTTCTTAATAACCTTAACATCAATACGTTTGGAGAAATCAGAATCGAAAGTAACAAATGCCATATGGTGGATCGGCTCTTTAAGGTAACCACCATCCACCTCTGCATTATATTCATGCAGGTCAATCCACTCACCTCCATCATATCTTACAAATACAGAATAAGTGGTGTTAGCAGGTGCCTCATCCGGAGCTTTATAAACAATTAATTCAGATTGAGAAATTAATAGAGCATTACTATTGTTTTCTGATGTAATCTTTGTTTCACAACCTTGAAAATGAATACCTAAAACAACTAAACCTATGATAATTATGTTCTTCAATACTGAAACCATTCTTTCTCACATAGAAATCTTTTTAGACATAAAAAAGCGGAGAAACCCACTGTGTGAATTTTCTCCGCCTTCTATATAACTACTAATTATATCCGGGATTTTCAACCAGGTTTGGATTATCTGCAGTTCGACTTAGTGTAATAGGGAAATAAACATTATGCTCAAAAAACTGTGGATTAGAAACACCTCCATCAATATTTTCCAGTACAATGATTTTATACTCCTGTGTATTGTGATTGCGTATATAACGTAATCCTGAACGGTTAACAGTCAGAACGTCAGGAGCTATCCTCCATCTGCGAAGATCCCAGTACCGGTGACCTTCAAAAGCAAGCTCTATCTTACGTTCGTGCCGGATTATATCCTGGTCAACTGCTGCCAATTCTACAATTCCTGCCCTGTTTCGAATTTGATTCACATAATCAAGCGCTGATGTAGCATCACCTGATTCATAGGCAGCTTCTGCTGCATTGAGCAATATTTCTGCATAACGGAAGAGTATCCAGTCATGTTCTCCTGAACTTCGTTCACCCATATTACTATGAGACTCATCAAGAAACTTCATGATACCGAATCCTGTTCCGAAGCTACCATCAACCTGCATATTTCCTCTTGGTTCAATACCATTAATTGCGGCCTCTTCTTCAACTGTTCCATCTGCTTTTAAAATACCAAAGTGATAGTCTAATTCAGTTCCCTGCCAGGGAGTGTCCTGAGAATAGATTGTAGCATGGAAGCGTGGATCCTTATTGCCCCATAGTTTATCATAGTCCCACAAACCTTCCTGAAGAGCTACCCTGTCAAAAGCCCCTGATGAACCATCTATGTTTTCGAACTCTTCAGCCATTTCCAGATATGGTGCTGATTTATTACCAGCTCCCCAGGCATGTGGCTCAGGACCCTGGATAAATTCCCAGTTCCAGGCATTGCCAGGCGCCTGACCAAGTAACCAGGTTACATCATTGTGAGGTAGAACCCAAATTCTTTCGTTATGATTCTTGGTTATAAAAATATTCTTAAAGTTCTGTACCTTATCAGCATCATTATCGTATAGTTCAAACATGCCGCTGTTCAATATTTCCAGAGAAGCATCAAGAGATTTCTGGTAGTATTCTGAAGCAGGCGCAGAAATCCCTACGATACCGTCCAGTTGAACTTCACCAAAATCTGCAATACTTGCTGCATAAAGTGCTGCTCTACTTTTCAATGCGATGGCTGCATATTTTGATGGACGGCCCAGGCTTTCATCCACAGGCATATCTTCCTTGATCTCATCCATCTCTGCAATGATGAAGTCATATATTTCCTGTTCTGTAGCACGTGGTTTAAATAATTCATCATAAGGAGCCTCAATAGAAAGTGCCTTAAGGTGTAATGGCACCCCTCCATAGCGTTTTACCATAGCAAAATAATTATACGCCCTTAAGAACCTTGCTTCTGCAATTCTGGCTGCTTTATATTCATCAGGAACCGGTGCGTCTACAATCTGCTCCAGCATATAATTCAGGTCTCTTATACATTTATAGGAATACTCCCACCATTCAAGCAATCCACCATGAATCTGAATACCACCTAACTTTGCCCCAGGAGTTACATATTGTAGCCAATGTGCCTTGCTCTCATCAGAGACTTCGTTTACCAGATATGGGCCCGCCCAGTCTGCGCTTGTGGTCCAGACATCAGCTGGTTCCCAATCATATATTCGAATAGATGATGTTGGCGTTTCATTTATCAAAATAGTCATTTCGATATACACCTCTGTCAAATAAGCATCAATAAGTCTTTCATCATTAAAAATCGCTGCATCAGACACTCTATCAAGAGGTTTCTTATCCAGGACTTGATCCATACATGATGTCATTAATGCTAAGATTAAAACGTATATTAACTTTTTCATTTTTTCTATATCTGAAAGTTTATAAATGTTAAAAGATTATGGTTGTACCGAATGTAATGGTGCGCTGCTGCGGGTAATACATACCACTGGCTCCTGAAGGTGCCTCGGGATCAATATCATATTTATTCAGTTTACTTAAAGTAAACAAGTTTAATCCTGAAATAAATACCTTCACATTCTTAAGATTAACCCTTTCAATTATATGAGTTGGTAAATTATATCCCAATGATGTTGTCTTCATGCGTAAATAACCCGCTTGAATGTAATTAAAGTCAGACATAAGACCATTTGTCCAGCTACCTCCTAATCTTGGAAGTATTCCATCAGCATTGTTGTTTTCCTCGGTCCATCGTTCATCATAAACAATCTGAGGAAGCACCTTACCTGTTCCATAAAGATTTAGCAGGTAACTATAACCAAATGCACCCTGTAATAAAGTTGTAAAATCGAAACCTTTGTAGCTCAGGTTAATATTAAAACCATACATCCAGTGAGGAAAAATTCCTTCTTTTACCTGCGTATCTCTCCAATCCAACAGACCGTCATCATTAGAATCGATGTACCGAACATCTCCAGGACGAAGGGTAATATTTCCCTGATGGTCCTGATCGAATTCCAAAGCATCAATTTCATCCTGAGAAGTAAAAAGACCATCAGAAGCATACACTGCCACCCTGTCATTCCATTGACCAGCGTTCTGATATAATCTTATTTGATCCGGGTCATCATAAGGAGATTCCTCAAAATGATCCCATTTAGTTCTGGACCATGAAATATTACCATTTATATTATATTTTATATCACTAAATACTCCTTTTGATCCTGCTAAAAGTTCAAATCCTCGTGTATTATCACTATTCAGGTTTTCAAGTGGTGGAAAAGCTCCGAATTCATTTGGAACTGCTGATAATCTTCCTGAAGGTATTCCATTCCGCTCCCTATAAAACACATCCGCTTCACCATAAATCTTGTTCTCAAATAATATAAAATCAACTCCGAAATTATAAGTGGTCATTTCTAACCAGGTAAGAAAAGGGTTTGGTAATCCTGGCGAATACATACCTAATTGAGGAGAGCCATCAAGAATATAGGTTTGAAACTGATGTACCTGGTAAACTGGCAAATATGAGAAGTCCCTTATAGCACCTTCATCTCCTGAAAATCCGTAAGTAGCCCTTAGTTTTAAATCGTTAACTATACTACTATTATTTAAAAAGCTTTCTTCAGACATACGCCATCCCAACATAAAGCTTGGGAAATAGCCCCACCTTACATCTTCTCTGAATTTTGCTGAAGCATCGGCCCTCAAAGTGGTTTCAAACAAATATTTATATTTATATCCATAATTAATCCTACCCACATAACTCACTCTTCCCATCTCGGTTGCACTACCACTTATGCCCATACCATTGGTGCCACCAGCATACATCTGGTCAAGCTCATTCGACATAAAATCAGTTCTACTACCTCCAAACCAACTTCCTTTACTGTCTATTGCTTCATAAAGCACCAACACTTTTAAGTCATGCTCGTCATTTGCTCCAAAAGTTTTGTCATAGTTTAATGCCAGGTTAGTGGTTATATTTCTCGATTCAGATTTGCCCATATTTAGCTGGCCTACTCCTCCCCAATGACCTGCTTTAGTATATTCATCAAGAATAAAATCATAAGTCCATAAATCAGTCTGGGCCATAAATATTTTATTCATACTATGATATTGATTATAGTTAAAGAACAGCCTGGCCGATAATCCCGGAACTTGTTTCACATCGTAGTTTAATGTAAAAGTTGCCCTGGAGTTTAATGCATCGCTATCGTTATATCCTGCCAGTTCCCTATTGGAGGTTACATGTGCAATACCTTCGGCAAATGAAATCTTTGTGGGATCAGGGAGGTGTGCCGGAAATATTGGCTCTGTGTTCCAGAAATCTGCCCATATACCGATACTACCCGGGTCCATCGGACGCCATGGATACCTACGGTGTTCAATGGTTGATTGAATATCAATTTTCATTGACAGGTTATCCAGGATTTGAGCATCAATGTTTGATTGCAGGTTGTAACGGGTATAATCCCCTCCATTCTTTTTCCACATTGTTTCCTGATTGGCATATCCCAGGAATCCATAAAACTTTAATTTTTCAGTACCTCCTCTAACAGAGATATTACTTTGTTTTTGCGGTGCCCAATCTCTGATTAGCTCATCATACCAATTCGTATTGGGATATTGCGGATTGCCACCTTTATAATAGGCTTGTATTTGTGCTTCTGTAAACGGAGCAATCGCCTCCGGTAAACCTAAATTAAGATGCGTTTCTCTTCGCATCTCCGCAAATTGACCTGCAGTTGGGGTTTTGGGCATTGCCGTAATCCCCTGGAGGGTATATGATGAATTTAAAGTAAATGTTGGTTTACCAATATTACCTCTTTTGGTTGTAACCAGAATAACACCATTACCAGCACGCGATCCATAAATTGCTGCTGATGCATCTTTCAGAATCGAAATACTTTCAATCTGGTTGGGGTCTATGGAATTAAAATCAGCCTGAACACCATCAACGATTATTAAGGCATTACCAAAACCTCTAATACTTATACTTGCTGCATCTGCACCGGGTTGACCCGTAGATTGTTTAGAAATCAGACCAGGCAATCTACCTGCCAGTGCATTTGAAGTACTTGTTACAGGAGCTATTGTTAGTTCATCATTTTCCACCATGGCAATAGAACCAGTTACACTTGCCTTCTTTTGCGTACCATAACCAACCACCACAATCTCCTCAAGCCCAACAACATCCTCTTGTAATGTAATGTTGAATTGTGTTTGTCCGGCAACCTGTACCTCCTGGGATTTCATACCGATAGATGAAAACACCAGAATCCCATCCATGGGCACATCACTCAAAGTAAAAGATCCCTCAAAGTCAGAAACTGTGCCATTCATAGTTCCTTTTACCAGTACCGTAACACCCGGTAGAGGTTCTCCGGTTTCATCTATAACCTTACCTGACACTGTTCCATTGTTTTGGGCCAATACGCTTCCGCTTATTGCCAATACAACAAAAACAATCAAGGGTAGGCCCAGGATTGTTTTCAGTAAGTTTTTATTCATAACCATAGGATTAAATTAAAAGAGTTTTGGAATCCAAATTAATGTTGCTCATTTCTACTATCTAACAAATCATTGCAGTAGATAATAACAATAAAATGGTATTTTATTAAAAATCCTTCCAGAAGTGTCGGGAAGGATTTAATCGTTAATTAATTAAATAAACTAAATTGCTGAAAACACGATCAGGTGCGATCCAATTCCATTTGTTTTTCCTCCTGTATTAAAATCATCAACAGAAAGTTCAATAATAAATGCAAATTCTGTTGCCCTAACATCGTAAGCTGTTACAGAAAGCTTATTTGAATAATTAAGCACAACATTAGAAATGGTAAGATCTTCAGCAATGTCAATCGAACCACCTGTAATTGATTCTGAAATTTCTCCTCCCAATGTAAAAGAAACACCTGCTGTTGTCTCTGTTACAGTAAGTGTAGCATCTGACATATTAAAAGTACCCAGTACTCCGGAAACACTACTTGAGGTTTCACTGTAAACCCATGTACTAGTAGTTAATGTCTCTAATAGCACTTCCCTATCTGTAGGTCCTGAAGGTGTTGGAGTTTTCTCTTTGCAAGCCATGCCAAAGAACAATAAAAGAAACAATCCGGCAATCGTAGTTTTTTTGATCAAGTTCATCTTATTTTATTTATTTTCTCAAATATCTATCTATGTTCAAACTAATAGCTAGTTTTCACAATGCTATTAAATTTATTACTTATCAAACTTCGTTAAATAAAGAATAAATCACTTTCTCCATCTATCCAATCACTTTTGTTTGTGTGCATAATTTCCATTTACTGGGATATTATGCATTCCCAATTAAACAAGATATGATAAGCAATAGTCGAAACAGTTATTGCTCCTACTTAATTAACAATTCTCGTAATACCTTCTGGTTGAATATCTTGCCTGTTATCCAAACTCAGGTTACGTCCATTCAGAATTAGAAAGATAAGTAATGCATTAGCTAAGTTTTTCTTTTGAAAGTCATTCTTCTTCTCATTTTAGCTCATGAAAAATAATTCTTTTAAAGGTGTGATAACCGGAGAATTATCAGGATTACAATCCATAAGGTCCTTGTTTTGATACCACCATTTCTGGATAATTGGGTCATAGGGTATTTCATCTACGGTATTGTCATCGTTCAGCTCCTGATAAGCGAACAAAGTGTCTATCTCTTCATCCAGGTATATCGAATAATTATAAATTCCTGATTCTCTTAACAATCGGACGAGCTCCGGCCATATTTTATCATGACGGTTTTTATATTCCTCGGTAAAACCAGGTTTGAGCTTCATTTTAAATGCATTGCGTATCATAATATTTCTAAAAGTATTTATCACTAATTAATCTTGATATCAATTTCCGAAGAAAATGTATAAGTTCCACTTCCAACATGCTTTGGCTCCTTAACACCTGGAACATATACTGTTGCCGTACTGTTTGTTGGGATTGTTACTTTCCATTCAAATTGATTACCCTTAATCTCCCATTCACTTTTTATCATTCCGTACCTCGATTTGTGCCAGGCTTTAACATAGCTCAGCTGGCTTACTAATGCAGGATTCATTATGATATTTTTGAATCCTGGTTGCTCCGGATCTGATTTTATCCCTGCTAAATTCTCATACATCCAGATCAGCAAATCTCCCAGTAGCATCACATGATTCTGGGAGTTCATTGCAGGATCGGCCGTATTGCCATTCCATAGCTCCCAAATGGTTGTTGCTCCATTATTGATCATATAACCATAGCCGGGGTAGTCTTCCTGTGTATTTACAGTAAAAGCAAGATCATCTTCGCCAGTTTCACTCAGCATACGGTTAAAAAACTGCTGACCAATAAGCCCTGTTGAGATATGACTGTTGTTCTCTATTTTCGTTTTGTATAAGAGATTGTCAAATATCTTCTGCCTGTATTCATCCGGCACCAGTCCAAATGCAAGAGAAAGAATACTGGCTGTAGCAGTGTTGTTACTGTATTCGATCCTGGTAGTATCTAAAAATTTCTTATTGTAAGCAATCTTCATTCGTGAGGCAAGTTCACTGTAATACTTTGCTTCTTCATGTTTATCTGTAAATCCTGCAAAATCTTCCATTAAAGTAAGGATATGATAGAAGTAGGCTGTACCAATGAGGTTTCCATCTGTGAGCAAATCAGGATCTTTTGCATGTATAACCTTTGGGTCTTTGGGAGGCATACACCAGTCTCCATAACTATCGCGCGGCATAATGTCATCTTTGAGGTAAGAATTGATCATATGATCTACCCACTTTTTCAGAAACGGATAACTGTCGCTAATCACCTTTGTGTCTCCATACTGATCACGTAACATATCAACCAGGATTACGGGGGTGCCATCCCAGGTAACATTATCGTTGTACATTTCCCAATAGGCTGGATTAACATCTGATATACTGCCATTTGGTTTTTGCGAATCAAAAACATCGGTCAGCCATTTTTTATACAAGTTGGATATATCATAGATGTAGCTCTCTCCCCTTGAACCTGTCCCTCTGTCTCCCAGCCAGCCATGTCGTTCATCCCGCTGAGGGCAGTCCGCAGGGATACTTCGATAGTTACCACGAATACCCCAAACTGCATTTTTATAGATAGCATTGAGCATAGGGTTTGAACAAGTGAAATCACCAGTTTTTTCAAGGTCGTCATGTATAACCATACCCACTATGGTCGACAGATCCGGTTTGCCCGGGAAACCAGTTAATTCAACATACCGGAAGCCATGAAAGACAAAACGAGGCACAAATCGCTCTATCCCTTCTCCTTTCAGGGTATATTCATTTGTAACCTTTGCGCTTCGAATATTATCCAGATAAAGCAAGCCATCATCCTGCAAAGACTCAGCAAATCTTTGTTTAACAACAGTTCCGGCTTTCCCTTTGACTGTCAGCTCAGTCCAGCCCACCATATTTTGGCCCATATCAAAAATGTATACCCCAGGTTGAGGCTCAGTTATCTTAATTGGTTCAATTGTTTCAGTGATCCTTATGGGCTCTGTCATCTGTGGTGACAATTCTTTTGAAGGAGATTCTACCATTTCCACATCCATCCAATCTGAATCGTTAAAGCCTACCCTGTTCCACCCGGGCATTTCTTTTAGGGCATCATAAGTTTCTCCATCATATTCGTTGTTAGCGATTATCGGACCATCCGGAGTAAGCTTCCAGTTTTCATCACTTATTACAACATCTGTAGAGCCGTCTTCATACTCAAGATTGATTTGTAGTAATAGTTTCGGGAAACCATAATCTACAGTAGGAAAAGGATCTTTAATTCGAGGTGCAAAATACCGGCCATTACCGAGGATGATCCCTATTGCATTATCTATTTGATCGATATTGCCTGTTACATCATAGGTAACATATAATGATCGCTTTGAGTAATCTGTCAAACCAGGTGAGAGCATATGATCTCCTACCTTATCTCCATTCAGATATAACTCATATGCACCCAGACCACATATGAAGGCTGTAGCTCGTTGAACAGGTTTTTCAATTTTGAATTCCTGGCGCAAATACCTGGCTGATAATTGTCTGAATTCGGTATCCGTTTTGTCATCACCAACTGCCTTATCCAGACCTATCCATTCTGCCTTCCAATCTGATTGGCTAAGCATTCCTGTGGACCACATGGCTACTTCACTCCAATCTGATTCAATATCGTCTTTGTCCCATGCTTTCACTTTCCAATAGTAATCTTTACCTGAGGTTAATTTTTTCCCTTCGAATCTTATTTGATTGGATTGACCAGCATCAATTTTTTCCGAATCCCATACATCACCCATATCATCGGCCAACTTATCTTCACTGCTTGCTACAAGGATACGGTACGCTGTCTGAAACTGATCTTTTTCATCTGATTCCAGAATCCAGCTTAATCCCGGTTCACTGACATCAACCCCTAAAGGATTGATTAGGCTTTCACATTTTAATTCAGTAACATTCATTCTATCACTATTGTCTAAATTTTGACACCCATGGATTATCGGGATCAATCCAAGTATTAACCATGTTTTTATTATCCAACTTTTATTTGCATTCATAACTTAAAAATAACAACCTCTTATCTTATTTCGTTGAGTGAATTTAAAAGAAAACTTCTTGCCCTCACTTTATCTGCCTTTAAATTAAGTTGTATTTATTATTTTAGGACAATCAAGTGACGATGATACTTCACTTTTTTGTTTTACCTAACTTGAAC
>JBDLIU010000081.1:0-16417 GCA_039714715.1 Bacteroidota bacterium | reverse complement strand
GTTTCCTTTTACATTAAGCTCAGCTGAAATTATTTCAGATTATACCTTTCTTTTAGCCTAATATCTCTTGATGATGCCCCCACCATTATCTCAAACTCGCCTGGTTCAGCTACCCAATCATCCGCCTCAACATCATAAAATGAGAAAGCACGTTTATCTAGCGCAATAACTATAGATTGTGTTACACCCGACTCCAGTTCAACCTTGACAAATCCTTTCAACTCTTTAACCGGACGATCAATTTTGGCCTCAACATCATGTACATAAAGCTGGACTATCTCGCTTCCTTTCACCTGTCCTGTATTGGTAACCGACAAAGTAACAATCACTTCTTCCCCTTGTTCTTTAATTTTTAAATCTGAATATTCGAAAGTTGTATAAGAGAGTCCATGTCCAAATGGGAAAAGTGGTTCAACATCTTTGGTATCGAAATATCGGTACCCAACATAAACACCTTCACCATGTTCAGCTACATCTGGTGTTTTGCTGTAATATTTATAACCCGGAGAATCTTCAAGAGCTTCAGGAAATGTTGTTGGAAGTTTCCCCGATGGATTAACATCACCGAATAATACATCAGCAATGGCATTACCGGTTTCCTGTCCCAGATACCATGATTGAATTACCCCTGGTACATTGTTAATCCAATCAGTCATTGTTACCGGAGAGCCACTGGTCATCACTACAATAGTGTTCTTATTAGCAGCTGCTACTGCATTAATCAAATCATCCTGTGCTCCGGGCAAGTCCATATTATCCCTATCGTATGCTTCCCTTTCAATTTCTGGAGATAATCCGGCAAAGACTATGGCAACATCCGATTTCTTAGCTAACGCAATTGCTTCTTTATCAAACTTCTGTTTCGGGATATCTAATTGCCAGCTAAATTCAGCACTGGCATTATTTCCCGCTTCAACATGCTCGATTCGAATTTTATATTTCCTTCCTTTTTCAACATATATTTTCTTCCCATTCAATTTTGGACCCCGTGTACCCCAGTTATTAATAAAAAGCTCATCATCTATCCACAGGCGACTTCCGTCATTTGTTGTCAATCCTAATTTAATATTTCCGGTTTTTGGGGCAATTAGATAGCCTGTCCAGCGAGAAGAAAACCTGTCAACAATAACATTTTCTCCTGGTGATCCCTGTCCCCAATCGAAATCTATGTTTTTATCTACCCTGGTTAAAGCTGGCTCCCCTGTAAAATATTCATTGTTAAAGTACTCAGCTTTTAATCCATGCTCTCCTTCCTTTCCTCCTGGCGGAATCAAGTATTCTGATTCAATTGCATCCCAGTCTTCAAGTGATAAATCAACGGCATTGATGTATTCTATCTTCACATCTTCACCCAGTTTTTTCTTTAATCCCTGCAAAGGAGAAACCGAATAGGAAGGCACTACCTCAGAACTTCCTCCTCCACCAATAACAGTTGGATCTCCACTGGGCCCTATCACTGCAATGGATTTAATCTCAGTTTTGTTTAATGGAAGAATATCACTCTGCCCCGGCAGACTCGTGTTTTTTAACAATACAATAGCTTCTTCAGCCACTTTTTTAGCCAACTTCCTATGCTTTGGAGTATCGAGTTCACCTTTGGGTAAGGTCTCCGGATCATCGAGCACTCCGGATTTAAAAAATACAGCAAGCACATTGATTACCCTTTCATCAATTTCCTCTTCAGTTAGATCTCCATCCTCAACTGCCTTAATTAGCTTTTCACTATTTAAATATTTCGGTTTCCCAGGCATTTCGAAGTCTAGTCCTGATTTAACCGCTTTTGCTGTTGAGTGAACAGCATCCCAATCCGACATTACAAAACCTTCAAATCCCCATTCATCTCTTAAAATGGTGGTTAAAAGATGTTCATTTTCTGTGCAATGTTCACCCCGCATTTTGTTGTAAGCTGCCATGAGAGTCATGGGTTGTGCTTCCTTTACAATCATTTCGAAAGGAGCTAAGTAAATCTCACGAAGCGTTCTTTCATCCAGTTCCGCACTATAGCTGCCACGTTCCAGCTCCTGGTTATTCAGAGCATAGTGCTTTACTGATGTAGGTACTCGTTTTGACTGAACCCCTTTTACAATATTCACACCCATTCTTCCTGAAAGAAACGGATCTTCAGAATAACTTTCAAAGTTTCTCCCTCCAATGGGGTGTCTGTGAATATTAACACATGGCCCTAACAAAATGCCCACATTCTTTGCCCTTGATTCATTACCCATAGCAACCCCCACCTCATGGATTAGTTCTTCATTCCATGTTGCTGCAAATGCCACACCCGCAGGGAAAGCAGTGCCTATTTCGGTTCCTACTCCAATAGGCCCATTAATAAAACTAATGGATGGTATGCCTAATCTGGGGATAGCATTAGAACTGGCGCCATCAAATCCTCCCATTAGCAACACCTTTTCTTCAAGCGTTAATTGTGAAGTGAGATCTATTGCTCTATCCCTATCCGAAAGGCTAGTGTCCTTGTATTTTTCGTCAGTAGAGCATGAATAGAAGGTAATTATTATTCCGAATAATATACTTAGTCTATATTTCATTTATTTTTTTTACTCTTCTCGTTTTAATAAAAATTCTTCTAGCTGCACAGGGTAATCAGTTTGAATTATGTTAGCACCCTTTTCAATCAGCTTACCATAACCACTTTGCTTTATTCCTATTTTTGCTTTGATATCCGGTACTCCCAGTGCATTGATCCAGACACGCGCACCACTTTCCTTAATGGTTTGTACTACTTCATCTGTATAAAAATCATCATCAATATGAATTACTGGAGGGTGGTAACGCTCAATGATTGATTTGGCCTCTTCAAGTGAATGTGCGCGTGGCATTAACAGTAAGGTTGAATCCAGTAACCGAACAGAATCCAGCACCTCGAAGCTACTATCAAAAAACAACACCTGATTTTGAACACCAGTCTTTTGTACAAGTTCAACCAGTTTCCTTATACTCACATCCTTGATGTCAAGGTCTATCATGATGTAGCCTTTGGCCATAAGGAAGGCTTCTTCTACTAAAGGTATTCTGTGAACTATGGTGTCGCCCCAATTTGATTCGAGCGATAGTACTTCCAACTCATTATAAGTCAGTTCTCTTACTTTACCTTCACCACTTGTTGTTCTATCTACAGTTTCATCATGCATCAGGACCAGTTTGCCATCCCGGGTAGTGCGAATATCCAGTTCAACAACATCTACCCCAGTATTAATTGAATATTGAATAGCTGCTAGGGAGTTTTCAGGATATTGGGCATTAGAAGCCCTGTGAGCCACTACCAGCACTTCCGATGAACTGGTATCATGAAAATACTCAAGAATCTGAGTAAGATTGCTTTGTTTAAAGTCAACATCCTTTCTACTGCAGCTTGCCCAGGCTACAACGATTAATAAAGCCAATAATATTCGTTGCAATTTTCTCATATTCTAACTGCTTCCGCTGTCTCAGATGATTTATATGCTGCATCAACTATTTTCATTACAGTCAATCCTTCTTCTAACCCAGGACCGGGCTGTTCCCTGTTTATAACACAATCTATAAAATGCTTCATTTGTGCATCGAAAATGATTTGATCGCAATGCTCTTTTTTGGCAGGGAACTTAGGGAGCTTTTCAGATGTAGTATCTTCATGGCTCATCTTAACCAGTGTTGGAAACAACTGCGCATATCCTTTGGTGCCATAAATTCCAGTTGCGGCTTCGGGCCCATCCATATGAGGCTGCCACCAGCCACTCTCAATCAATGAGACAGTCCCAGTATCCCAGGTTATCATTATTATTCCTGAGTCATCTACATCATAGCTGCCATAAGAAGTACTAATCTTTGCATAAACCTCTTTTGGCTGCGGATTACCCAGTATATACCTTACCGTTTCTATGGCATGCACGCCCATATCGGCCAAAGCCCCTCCTCCGGCAAGCTCTTTTTTCGTAAACCAGCCTTCCGGGCCCCAATTCTCATGGATACCATAGCTTTTAGTTTTGACTATATTGCCCAGTTTACCACTTTCAACTAATGTCTTGATGTGATTTGTTTCCGCATCAAAATGCCACATATGGCCGATCAATACTAGCTTGCTATGTTTGCGAGCAGTGACAGCAATTTGTTCTGCTTCCTCAGCATTCATGGCCATTGGTTTTTCAATCAAAACGTCCATTCCGTTTTGCAGGCACTGAATAGCATAAGGAGCATGAAACTTGTTGGGGGTACTGATTACTACTGCATCAATGGAAAGGTTGTCCAGTTTCTCAATATTATCCAAAGCATTGCTGATATTATACTTAGCAGCAAAATCTTTCGCTGAGGATATTGTTTTAGCCACAACTCCCACCACCTCAACATTTGTCAACTGTTGAAGCGCCCGCATATGGTAATGTGCAATATATCCTGCACCGATTAATGCTATCCTCAACTTAGTCATACCAATTCATCAATGTGGTTGTAAATTTTTTGAATAGCCGCCACTACATCATCCATGTCTGCTTTAGTTCCTAACAGAACTTTATGGTGCAAACAAACCGACTCCTCCTTGAAAATCCTTTCACAAACAGGCAGCTTAATCTGCCTGGGGTCGATAGCCTGCCAATACGATTCATCCAGCTTATGACGTGCCGGCTTGGTATGTGGCACATACAACGGACAGATGTGAAGTGGTTCATAACTGGCATCTACCAGAATCCCAAGCTCTGCGCCTAACGCTTCCCTGAATTTCTCAACCTCAAGCTCTTTAAAATCTTCTTTGAAATAGCGGAATGAATAGTTAAAATAAGCCTTCATAGTTTCTCGCTTATCTGTTTTCATTGGCTTGACACCAGGCAAACCAGATAGCTTAGTATCAAGGTATCTCCCGTTTCTTTCCCTGACTTCATTTTGTTCAGGAAGCCTTCTTAATCCTTCAACCAGAATAGCACTCTGAAATTCAGTGATACGGAAATTGCCTGACTGAATAAAATTGCCATCATCACCATAAAAGCCTGCTCCTTTATCCATTTCACTTGTGCTTTCAACTTCCGGTCTTCTGCCACAATTTCTAAGTGCATCAAGTTTCTCTGCAATCTCAGGATTATTTGTGGTTAAAGCCCCTCCTTCCCCGGCAGTGAGATGCTTGGAAAGTTGAAAACTAAAACTACCTATGTCACCAATACTGCCTGCTTTCTTTCCTTTCCATTCTCCCCCATGCTTGTGGGCACAATCTTCAATTACAGCCAGGTTATGCTTTTGAGCGATCTCCATGATAACATCCATTTCAGCAAAACCACCATATAAATGAACTGGAATAATAGCTTTAGTCTTTTTCGTGATAGCTTCATCAATCTTCTCTGGATCAATACACCAGGTATCTTCACATACATCAACCAAAACAGGAATTGCATTTACCTCAATCACCGCTGCAGCCGTTGCCTGCCAGGTCAGTCCGGGCACAATCACTTCATCCCCCAGACCAATGCCTAGTGCTTCCAGTGCAATCTGCAAGGTAACCGTTCCATTGGCAACACAAATAGCATGTTGGGTGCCGATAAATGAAGCAAACTGACTGTTAAACTCCTTTTCTTTTGGACCATTGTAAGACCACACCCCACTATTCAAGACATCAATCAGCGCATGCTCCTCAGATTCATCCCAAATGGGCCAGGCAGGCCAGGGTTGTTCCTTAATATTACGAACAGGTAAACCGCCATTTATTGCCAATTCTGCCATGACACATACAATTTAATAGATTAAAGCTAATCGTATCAAAGTTAATGATAAGTATGGCTTTTTGTTCGTGCTATTTTAAATGAAATGCACGATAAATTAACACACTGGTATTACTTAGCAAGAAGGTCATATTGGATTAATATTTGATAGTAGTTATCTCATAATGCCTAAATTCATTTAAGAATAGACTCCTGTATATTCCATCCATTAACTTTAACTAGAGGCTTTACTCCAGATTTTATCCGGGCATAGTATGTACGGCCTTCACCCGGCAATAAACTTATATAGTTATCATCCCAAAAAACCGGTAAGACCGGTTGGTGTGATTCGACATCCAATACCTCGAAGTGAATAAAGAAGGCTATATGTTCCGATAGGTTATTAACTGTTAGCCTGATCTCTCCATCTTCGAAGGCATAGTCATATTCCAATTCTACTTCATTGAGCCTGGAAAGTGCTTTAAAGTCAGCATATTGTTTGGTGGGTGTGTAATACTCCCAATGCAACTCTTTCCCTGCCTGGTAGTCTAGCACATCCTTCTTCTGAGCAATCCAGTATAAATTGTTGTCGATTTCTACTCCATTAGCATTGTAAACCCTCAAATCAAGAAACAGGACACTGGTAGAAAAGGCAATCTCTGGTATTGCTTTTATCCTTGCTGCGGTACAGCAATCCATGCTTCCCTCCCAGATGTCCGTGTAAATCTCTTTAGCTTTCAGGTCTAAAATCCTGATTTTTACAGTAAGCATTTCGGATTTCTCAAGACCACAGTTGGATAAAAATATATCGCTCATACCATATCTATAAATAGCATGGGTAGGCCTTAAGGCCTTTTTTGCTCCATAAAACGCACCGGTGGGTTGTAAATAGCTGTCGTAAAGCTGCCAGTACATCGATGGCCATGCAGAATTGAGCATCCACTGGATAATGCCCGTACTTTTATGCTGATGCGCTACAAATGCTTCAAACATTGGACGCATGAGTTCATAATTCAGCAATTGAGATTTAAAAGCATAATCTTCTAAAGAAGCAGGTTTACCATACCTGTGCTCAATAGCCATATTAACTCTATCTAACGTAGCAAAGGCATTTGATCCACAATGATACTCCCAGACATCATCAATTGGCCATTGATTTGCTTCTGGAAGCATTTTCTTCAAACTTGCAAGTGTTGGCACATTCGCCCCCGGACAGGTTTCTGTATTAAATCCGTAAGCACCTCCCAAATGCTGATTGCTGTACCAATACATGGGTGGAGTATACGCATAAGGTCCCAGCATCTTCATGCCTGAAGATCCACTGATTTCGCTAACCACTTCTGTGCTGGTAACAATACCTTGTTCGCTTCCAACACCTCCCGTTGAATTAAGATAGGGTCTTGTTTTATCAACCTTATCAAAAATCGTAAGGTATTTTTTCTCTAATTCAGGGTGTGGCACCTTATCACTACCTACATTCCAAACAAAAATTGACGGGTGTTGACGCAGCCATATCAGTTGGTCTTCCCAGTACTCCGCTAGTAGATTGATATCTTCTTCATTAACTGCTCCCCCATAGCGTTCATCAACTGGTTTGCCCAGGTAATCTTCATGTTCCCAGTGGCAACTCCAACCTACCATCATTAGTATCCCGTTCTCATCACAGAGGTCATAAAGTTTTTGATCTTTTCCCCAGATTCCTTCCAGCCTGATACAGTTCAATCCCATATGTTTTACATAGGCTACCTGGTTTGCCAACGATTCATGCGTATCCTGAAGAAGCAGGTCATCTGTCCAGCCTGCACCTTTTATTAATATTTCTTTACCATTTATTTTAAAACCTTTGTGGCCATCTTCATTGATATAGTCCTCTACTAAACGTATTCCGAATCTGATGCTCTTTTTATCTGAAATAGTATTGTTAATCTCAAAAGAGAGCTCCATCTTATAAAGGTTTGGTTCTCCCCAACCGTTAGGCCACCAGAGCTTTGGATTAGCTATTTTTAGTTCTTCAAATTCGTTTGCTGTGAATTCCTCCTGGATTGATGTGTTTGGCAGTATTGTAATTTCTTTACTAACTACCACATTATCGAAGCTACATTGAAGTATTCCGGTTACAGATTGAGATGAATGATTAGTTAAGCCAGTTGATAGATTCAGTGTTGCGAACTGAAGTGTTTTGACATCAAGATTAGAATTAACAATAGGATCATCAATCGAAATGGCATCTGTAAACAGCAAGCTCACCTCCCTGAAAATGCCCATATTCCTATCCGGTGGGGTCACATTCCAATCCACAAAACCAATAGAGTAATCACCTGGTTTAGGTGGAATCAGCTCAATAGCCAACCTGTTTTTACCAACCTGAACTGTATCAGCTATATTGAACAAGGTCCTTCTATAAGCTCCGTTTATTGCACCTGTATCAGCTACTTGCTGACCATTAATCCAAACATTGGCCTTGTAATTGATCCCATCAAACTGGAGCCTGACTACCTTGCTGAGTTGTTCTTCAGTAATTTCAAATTCGGTATAATACCACCAGGGTACTTTAAACTGGTCTTTATCTACCGTCTCCAGGTTCATACCAACATACAAATCGGAATAAACATTATTAGCTAACAGGGTGGCCAATACGGTTGAGGGAACTTGAGTTCTATGCCAGTCATATTTTTCGTTCTCAGATGATGAGAGATCTACTCCAGAAAGTTGAATATTTTCTGATGACTGGAGGAGCCAGTTATTGTCGAGAGTTTGTTTGAAAAAATGCATCGCTATTGGTTTACGAAAAATAGTTAACCGCAGAGGTACGCGAAGAAGACGCAGAGGTACGCAGAGTTTTCATTTGCAATCTAGTTTAACTTCTTCAAATCCATTCTTGCTTTTAGCATCATCCCACCACCTATTAGGCTAAGGATACTACCGGCTGCCAGGTCTGTCATTTGTTGCACAAAGGTTTCTGTAAACCACATGGCAACAATCACAATAACCCCAAAAACCAGGATAAACAATCCCAGCGCATTGTTTATCTGGGCTGCTTTCTTCTTTTTTTCTATTTCTACTGTATCCATAATCTCATTAAAATATGTAATAGATAAATGACAGGATAGCCAATGATGCTATCGACCAAAATTTCAGGTTCATCCACCAATGGCGGTCTTCCTGCTTAACCCCTTTAAAGATATAGTCATTGGGGATTAACAGGACTATTATTCCAATTAAGGCATAGAGCGCAAAGAACATAAGCTTTGCCGTCCCAACCGATATGCCACTTAACCAATCAAAATTTAACATGTCTTTAGTCTTTATCTTCTTTTAAACTATAAATCAATCCTTTTAACCTATCGCTATCATGCGGTTTAGTAAACAAACTCACGCCAACTGTAATTACAAATCCCAATACAAACGACCACCAGGATATATATAGGAATGGGTCTTCGATGGTAAAATATTGTTCTGAGAAAATGTTAAGGTAAGCTGCGAACGCCATACCAATAACCATACCTGCCAAGCCCCCCATTGCCGTAGTGCGCCTCCAGAAAATACCAACCAGTAAAATAGCAAATAATGGCCCCTGGAAGTAGGATAAAATAGATTGGATGGCAACATAAATACCCGGGAAATAACTACTGACAGGTGAGGTAAGCACACCAAGCAGCAACAATACCAATGTTGTAATCTTGCCTACTTTCAGATAGTGTTTATCATCTGCATCATTATTAATATATGGCTCATAAATATCTTTTGTAAACAGTGTTGCTGTTGAGTTGAGCAGCGAATCCACACTCGACATCAATCCAGCAAAGAAGGCTGAGAACATCAAGCCTATAAGACCCGGAGGTAATACACTCTTGATCATCATTGGTAGTGCTTTATCGCCATCCTCCAATCCTGGATGTAAAACGATAGCCATAAGACCAGGGAACAAAACCAAAACAGGAATGAGCATTTTTAGTCCTGCCGCGAATATCATACTGGCCTTGGCATGCCATTCATTTTTAGCTGTCAGGGTTCGTTGTACTATCGACTGGTTACCAATAAAGTAAGCCGTTGACATCACGAACGTCAAGCCAAACAATATTCCTGTCCATGGAAAAGGTGTATTGGTATTGGTGGATTGTATTAGCTCAAAATGTTTCTCGTATTCGGGCCCCATGGCAGTTACTTTGGTTACCAGGGCATCCCACCCGCCCACGGCATGTAAACCCAGGAACACTAATGCAAAGCCACCAATAAACATAATTATTAATTGGACTACATCAGTCATTACTACGGCTGTTATCCCTCCAAAATATGTGTAAAGCCCAACCACACTTGCCGTGACTAAAATGGATATCCAAATTGGCCAGCCCATAAGCACATTCAGTAGTACCGCACTTGCCCAAAACAGAATACCCAAATCAAGTGCAAAAAAGATAATCCAGGTTAGTGAAGCCAGGGTTCTTACTGTCGAGTTATACCTTCTGCCAAGATATTCCGGGATAGTGTACATCCCTCCACGCCAGAAATAAGGGATAAAGACAAAGGCTGCCAGAAGTAAAGCCGGCACTGAGCCTATCCAGTCGAAATTACCAACCGACACACCATAGCGGTAAGCCTGGCCTGAGACGCCTACGAAATCCAGTGCCCCAATATCTGAGACCACGATGGACATTCCGATGGCCCAAAAAGGCAAACTTTTACCTCCAAGAAAGTAATCTTCTGATGTGGCCACAAACCGCTTGAAATAGTATCCCAGCATCAGGATTCCCAGGATGTAGGCGATAACAATAAAATAATCAATACTTGTTAGCATAAGCTTATCATTTATTAATAGGGATCAATTCTCTTTGAGCCAATTTTCTGACTGTATTATTTTCTATATGTAAATATGTTAATCTCATTCTTTCAGTTAGCTGACATCTCTGTTAAATCCACAACTCTTTGCTCTTTGGATGGCAATTCCGGTAATGGCTCACTTGGAACCGGTTCATACCAGAAAGTTGCCACTGACCAATCATCACTGCGCTCATAATAGCAACAACCTATTTGCTGAATCGTAACCCGGCATTCTTTCTCCCAATAAATCGGGTCTTTTATATGCCAACGATACATAGAGATGTACTCCGTGTTCATCTTTCTGGGCTCACCTGTTTTATGATCAGGAACCTTTATTGTTTCCTCAGACTTATAATTCAGATTGCAACCATGATACTGAAATGTTGTTTCCTGAATACCATAGGAAAGGCCAACCCAATCTTCACTACCGGTTCCACATATGGTTGGATAATCAGTATCACCATCCATATAAAACTTTATTTCACCTTCTCCCCACCAACCGGGATAGAGTGTACGAACTCCAATTACAGCTCCGATAAACCTTCCGTTACCAATACGCTTAGG
The DNA here is from genome assembly GCA_039714715.1 of Bacteroidota bacterium. Lineage (GTDB taxonomy): Bacteria > Bacteroidota > Bacteroidia > Cytophagales > Cyclobacteriaceae > S012-113. The sequence goes on along the minus strand of JBDLIU010000081.1, from coordinate 5,354 downwards.
TAAAATCTCAAAATCCTGTTTTTTAATAGTTGGATTTTCTCTCCTGAATAAAGTATGTAATCTGCCTACATCTTCAGCATGCTTATCGTTAATGGTATAATCTATCTGATAATATAAATAAAAAGATACATCAGACTCGTTGGTCAAGGTGATTTTTGCGCCTTTTGTAAAAGGCATGGGCAACCAAAAATTGAGGGCAGCTTTTTCCCCAACAGAGTGCACCGCACTCTGATAAGGAGTGACTTTCGCATGTGCCAATCCCATAAAATCACCAAGAGGACTTTCAATACTCGGGTGTTCTTGTTCATCCCAGTAGGCACGAATAACAGTAGTTCGCAATAGCTTATTTCTACCTGTCCCCTGGTCCTTCAGCCACTCATGATCCATCCATCCACCAGTCATCCAGATATGCCTGATGGTTCCGGAATCTTTAATATCGCATAACACCACAGTTTCACCTGGCTGGATTTTTTTTCGTGGTGCCCCTTTTCGCCCTACTCCAATTTCACTGGCTGCTTTACCTCCATTGCCTGGTTCCCCGGTTGGGTTTTCAAATGAAATTGACCGTGATTCCAATTGGGTGTTTAAATCATAGAGTTCCTTGATATCAATAGTTTGCGCATAGACCACATGATCTAATCCTATAATTAATAACAACAATGCTGTTGTTCGAATCATCTGCTTTACTGTATTAACCATAACTTATTACCCCTTTCATTATTCATGAAACAAAACATTTTCCGATACTTCTTGCTTTTCAAAACCAGGGCCTTGCCAACTCAATCCCAGTTTGTTACCCCCACCTGCCTGGAAATATTTAAGCTCTATCTTATGATAACCGGTTGACATAGCAATATTGCCATATTCTTCTTTTACACCATGGTAGTCATCGTTATCGATCACCTCTTTACCGTCAATGTAAAGCCTGCTACCATCGTTTGATTCCAGATAAAATGTGTAAATACCATCTTCCGGAATTTTTATATAACCATTATAGGTAAAGGCAAAGTATTTCTCCTTTTGTCTGCTATTAATTGTAAAACCGGAGCAAACACCAGAATCCATTGGGCTGAATTTATCAATCTCGCTCGTATTTCTATACGCGGCCTCGAAATAATTGTACTTTATTCCAGGCTTTATATTTTTCAGCCGGGCAACAGATGTAAACACTGCTTTTTGCAGATTTTCAGTAACAACGATACTTGGTTGTAAGCCATCCTGATAAGCTCTGAATTTAATTTGAGTAGTCTTATCAACAGTGAATGGATCCTCATATAACATCGATTCTTGCGTTGGAATGCTACCATCTAAGGAGTAATAGATTTTAACCCCGTCATCATCACAATGCAAAGTTATTTGTGTGTTATCTACAAATAATCTGTCGCCCGATTTTAGATAAGGTACCGAAACCACCGGATTGCCGTTTACGGTTGGTGGCCAGGAAGCTTCTGCTGATGCCCAGGTTTCATTAGGTTTGTTACCCATGACAAACTCAATCTCACCACCATTCATAATGTCCTCATGTTTGATGTAGGACAAATCATATCCCTCTCCATTCAGCTTAACAGATTGTACATAAATATTTTCCGGAGATTGATTTTGAACTGTAATCTTAAATTGAGCACCATTCTCAAGGTTAACAACGGCATTATCTACCAAAGGGCTACCAATTAAATAAATATCCTGCCCCGGATTGAATGAGTAAAATCCCATTGAACTTAAAATATACCATGCTGACATTTGTCCGCAATCTTCATTCCCTGCCAGACCATTCGCGCCATCGTTATAAATATCCTGAAGGATTTTACGAACTATACGCTGTGTTTTCCATGGTTTACCTACATAATTATACAAATAGGCCATGTGATGATCAGGTTCGTTTCCATGCACATACTGGCCAATGACATCGCCATGCTCATAGTGTTTATCTCTGCCAGGTGTTTGCAGCGTAAAAAAGTCATCCAGCCATAAATCAAACTGTTCGGCTCCACCTGTCAGTTCAATTAGCCCTTGTGTGTCGTGTGGCACAAATGTGTATTGATACGCATTGCCTTCACTATAGTTTGAGTTTATAAAAGGATTAAAAGGCTTAAACCAAGAGTGATTAGCATATTTCCCGCGCATAAGTTTAGTCTCTGAATCGAATACATTTTCATAAAAATGTGCCCGTGCATTGAAATACTCAAAATCCTCATCCTTTCCTAACTCTTTTGCCAAAGTAGCCACACACCAGTCATTATAACTATATTCTAATGTTTTTGATACCGATTCGCCTTCCTTTTCACATGGGATGTATCCATAATGTTTATATAAATCCAGCCCGTATTCATCCGACATCATGGTGTTTTTCATGGCCTGGTATGCTTCTTCAATATCGAATCCATTAACCCCTTTCACCCATGCATCCGTAATTACCGATGTGGCATGAAATCCAAGCATCCCATCCGAAGTAGTACCTGTTAATGGCCACATAGGTAAGCGGCCTTTCTCATCATATCTTTTCAGCAGAGATTCAATAAAGTCGGGTATTCGCTCCTGATCAATGATTGTAAACAGAGGATGCCAGGCTCTGAAGGTATCCCACAGCGAAAAAGCGGTATAGTTTGTAAAGGTATCTGATTGATAGACCTTGTTTTCAGCGCCCACAAAACGCCCATCAACATCCTGAAAAATCTGTGGTGCAAGGTAGGCATGGTACATGGATGTATAAAACACTCTTTTTACCTCTTCGCTGGATGACTCGATTTCAATCCTGCTTAACTCTTTTTCCCAAGATTCTTCAGCATTTTTAACTACTTTATCAAAATCCCAATCCTGTATTTCAGCTTCAAGGTTTTTTCGGGCTCCATTCATATCAATAGCTGAAATCCCAACCCTCACTAATATCTGTTCATCCTTCACAGTGTTAAAATGCAATGCCGATTTTATGTTCTTACCATAAGCCTCCTTAATATCAGGGTTAGGTTTATCGTCTAATGCAATGTAAAAAGATGAAAATGGCTTGGAGAATTCTGCCACAAAATAAAAGGTATGGTCAAAAGACATCACACCATTGGTTCTGCGGTAGCCTTCGATGGTTTTATTATCAACGATTTTGATATAAGCATCCAAAACAGTCTCAACATCATTCTCCTTATGCTTTAAGTCAACAATAATATTAGCTTCTTTACTTTCAGGAAACGTATAACGGTGCATCCCTACCCGCAATGTGGCAGTGAGTTCAGCTTGGATATTGTAATCATCCAGTAGTACGCTATAGTAACCCGGAGATGCTTTTTCTGTTGAATGTCTAAACCGAGAACGATAACCTGAATCAGGATTGTTTGCCTCACCAGGAGAGTAGTTCACATGCCCTACAGTTGGCATAATTAGAATATCGGTATAATCAACCTGACCAACCCCACTAAGATGTGTGTGCGAAAAACCTAAAATGCTGCTGTCGGAATAATGATAACCTCCACAAGCTTTTTGTGTAGCATCATTACGAGTATCCGGACTGAGTTGTACCATACCAAAAGGCAATGATGCTCCCGGATAGGTTTGTCCTGTGCCGTCTGTTCCAATAAAAGGATCAACATATTGCAGGTATGATTCTTCGTTTCCCGAACAGGAAATAAAGAACATAAATACTATTGCAGCAGCCAGATTTCTTGTCATCATATTCTAACAGGTTTTACTTTAGGGGGGGGAGATCCTTGTAATCGAATATCCCTTGACGATGCTCCAATCAATATATCAAATGCTCCTTTATCTAATGGATCAACTTTAAAACTCCATTTACCGGATAAGTCAATATTTGTTACTTCTTTCTCGCCACATGAAAAAAGCAATCCGGTTAATAAGTTTAGATATTTAAGTTTATTGTAGTGTTTCCCTTCCATGTTTATTTATTGCTATCTTCCAGTTCACTTAAAATATTCTGTAAAATATATTCTGATATTTTATGCTCTTTATGCGTATCGTCTAACCATAAATCCCATTTACCTTTGTTTAGTACTTTTACACGACTGAAAACCTCCGGGTAATAAGTTTTCCATTTTGTCCCACCAAAACAACAGGCATCGTACTTGTTTACAACCTGTACCTGTTTTCTATTATCTCCATATGCTCCTAATACGTATAACTCAAGATAATTTGCTGTTTGTAAAAATTCGGGAATGCTTTGTTCCCAATCTCCACTATCCTTATCTGAACCGGATCTTAAATACATAGGGTAACTTCCTGCAACCGAAAAGCTTTTATTTATTCTCGAATCAATCGCTGCTGCTATAGTTGTAGTCCAGGCACCCCCCGAAATACCTGTCATTATTACATTGTCGTAGCTGTATATCTTTTCAAGGTAATTTACTGTTGTAATTACCGGTTCGATAAAATATTTAACCGGGTGACCATTCTCCGGTTCTAAAAATTTGATATGTTCGTGTTGTGTTAAATGAATTTTACCAAGTTTAGGAATAGTTACATGAGGTTTGTTGTTCATGCCTATTAAAGGCATAGCAAATGCTACAACAGAATATCCATTATCGAGAAATTCCTTAATTACAGATTTACCATTAATAAAATCTCCTCTGTGACCCTGATGATATAAAACAACTCTATTCCTTTTACTTTTTGGATTAAAATGGTAGATAACTGATTCCAACCCATAATCCATTTCAACCATTATTTTGTTTATAGTCTTTAATGATTTGATATCGTGATATTCCGGATCGCTATAATCCTTTTCAACTTTGAACGGTAAGTTGTTTAATGGCAATTCCTCATTTCCAAAAACAAACTTTATTAGATTCTTTCTGAGTTTAATAGCGTCCTTCCCACTTTTAATTGATACTAATTTATTCACATCGGTTTCTAAATATACCGGTGGGATTTCAGGTTTTACTTCATACTTCTCCAAACCAAAAACAACACTGCATGTACCAACATTCTCATAAAATTCAATTTTAATATCATATAGCTCATCCTTATTTAGCCGAACTACTTTTCCTCTATAGCTACCTGCTTCGTGACTAATCCATGCATCAATAACCAGCATGTTATTAAGAAACAGCCTGAATCCGTTATCTGATTTCAGGCCAATCTCATATTCTCCACTGCCCGGAGCTTTTAACTGTCCGCTCCATCGTGCCGAGAACCTGTCTTTATTTACACCCTTTGCAGGAGAGCCGAATTCCCAGTTAAAGTTTATCTGTTTGTCAACTCGTATAAGAACAGGTTTGCCCTCAAGGTTTTTATTGTTAAAGTATTCTCCGGTTAAACCATCTTTCCCCGAACTATAAAAAATGTTTTGATAATCGGGATTTTCATTCTTGATCTTTCCCGTAATATCAATATCACTTATAAAGTTATCTTCA